>JAEXXY010000343.1 GCA_023451855.1 Actinomycetes bacterium | reverse complement strand
GCGGCGACCTTCGCTGCCATCGCCGAGTACCTCTACGCCGCGGACTCCTACGACGCCGTGCTCCACCGCATCGCCCAGGCCGCGGTCGACACGGTCGCCGGGTGCGAGATGGCCAGCGTCACCCTCTTCGAGAGGGGGACCTACCGGACTGCCGCGTCCACCGCCGTGGGGGCGTCGGCGCTCGACCGAGCGCAGTACGTCGCCGGTGAGGGTCCCTGCCTCGACGCCGTCGAGGCGCCTGTCGTCCACGCGCGGGCGTTTCCCGACCCCCGCTGGCCGACCCTCGGCTCCCGTCCGGTCGAGCTGGGTGCGTGCACCGCCGCGTCGTACCGTCTTGCCGCCGCGGGTTCCCCACGCCTTGCGGACCCTGCACGGACGGCCACGACCGGGTCGCTGAACACCTACGGCAGCACCCCCGACGCGTTCAGCACCGAGGCGCAGCAGATCGGGCTCATCCTGGCGGCCCACGCGTCACTGGCGGCAGCCGTCGTCCGCGAACGCAGCCACCTGCACGAGCAGACGCAGCAGCTGAGCGAGGCCCTGGTCTCGCGGGACGTCATCGGCCAGGCCAAGGGCATCCTCATGGAACGCCACAAGCTCACCGCCGAGCAGGCCTTCGACGCCCTGCGGCACTCGTCCAAGCGGCTCAACGAGAAGCTCCGCACGGTGGCCGGCACCCTGGCCGAGACGGGCGAGTTCGACGCCGGCACGATCCCCCGGTCCTGACCCGGGCCGACCGGTCTTCGTGGCCCGCATGGGGCCCGGGTACCGTCGAGGTGTGCTCAGACTGTGGATGACCCGGCGCTGGCTGGTCGGGACCCTCCTCGCGGTCCTGTTCGGCGTCGCGTGCTTCTACCTCGGCCTGTGGCAGCGGCACCGGCACGTGGACAAGCAGACCAAGGTCGACGCGATCGCGCGCCACTACGACGCTGCCCCGGTGCCGCTCGAGCAGGCCCTTGCCGCCGGGCCGCTGTCCCCCGAACGGCAGTGGACCCGTGTCACCCTGACCGGCACCTACGCCCAGGGCACGGACCTGCTCGTGCGCAACCGGACGCTCGACCAGACGGTCGGGTTCGAGGTGCTGACGCCGTTCACGACGGGAGGCCGCACCGTCCTGCTCGACCGTGGGTGGGTGCCCAACGCCGAGAACGCCGAGACGACGCCCCCGGCCGACCCCGCACCGGCCGGCGAGGTCACCGTGACGGGCTGGCTGCGCGCCGACGAGCCGAGCCTGGGCCGCGACCTGCCACGCCCCCAGCTGGCCAGCATCGACCTGCCCGACGCGCGGGCCCAGGTGCCGACCCTGTCGCCCCTCGACTGGTACGTCGTGCTCGGTTCGCAGCAGCCGGCCGCAGCCGCGGGGACCCACCCGGTGCGCCCCCTTCCGCGGCCTGAGGAGGACCTCGGCCCGCACCAGGCCTACGCCTACCAGTGGTGGCTCTTCATGCCCGGCGGCGTCGTCTTCGTCTGGTGGGCCATGCGCCGCGAGCTGCTGCTCGCCGAGGAGGGCGCGGACCAGACGGCCGAGGGCGACGGGCGTCCCGCGCAGCCCGCCGGTCGAGGCACGGCAGATCGGGCCGCCAGACCCGCCAAGCCGAAGAAGGTCCGGATCTGGGACGAGGAGGACGCGTAGGCGTCCGCTACCTCCGACGTACCGCGGCGGTGCAGCAGACGGCGCTCAACCAGCGCTCAGCCGGCGCGCTCGACGGCCTTCTCGTCGAACTGTGTGGCATGCAGGTCCGCGTAGAGCCCGCCGCGAGCGAGCAGCTCGGCGTGGCGTCCCGTCTCGACGACGCGGCCGTGGTCGAGGACGACGATGAGGTCGGCCTGGCGGATCGTCGAGAGGCGGTGCGCGATGACGATGGAGGTGCGCCCCTCGAGGGCGGCGTCGAGGGCACGCTGCACCGCGACCTCGGACTCGGAGTCGAGGTGGGCCGTGGCCTCGTCGAGGACGACGACGTCCGGGGCCTTGAGCAGCAGGCGGGCGATGGCGAACCGCTGCTTCTCGCCGCCGCTGAGCCGGTGGCCGCGGTCGCCGACGACGGTGTCGAGGCCCTCCGGGAGCTCCTCGACGAGCTCGCTGATCTGCGCGGCACGCAGCGCGGCAGCGACCTGCGCGTCGGTGGCGTCGGGGCGCGCGTAGAGCAGGTTGGCCCGGATCGTGTCGTGGAAGAGGTGCGCCTCCTGCGTCACGACGCCGATGCGGTCGCGCAGCGAGTCCATCGTCACGTCGCGCAGGTCGACACCGCCGACACGCACGGCGCCGCCGCTGGGGTCGTAGAGGCGCGCGACGAGCGAGGTCAGGGTCGTCTTGCCCGCGCCCGATGGCCCGACGAGCGCCACGAGCGAACCGGCGGGCACGTCCACATCGATGTCGTGGAGCACGACGCCGCTGCCCCTGCGGTCGCCCGAGGCGACGGACTCGAGGGAGGCGAGGGAGATCTCGTCGGCGGACGGGTAGCGGAACGAGACGTCCTCGAGCGTGACCCCCAGCGGCCCGGCCGGCAGGGCCACCGCGCCGGGGCGCTCCTTGACGAGCGGCTCGAGGTCGAGCACCTCGAAGACGCGCTCGAAGGAGATCAAGGCGGTCATGATGTCGACGCGGACGTTTGACAGCGACGTGAGCGGCCCGTAGAGACGCGCGAGCAGGGCGGCGAGGGCGAGCAGCGTGCCGACCGACAGGGTGCCGTTCACCGCCATGACGCCACCGAAGCCGTAGACCATCGCCGTCGCGAGCGCCGCGACGAAGGTGAGCCCGGCCATGAAGAGCGTGCGGTTGACGGCGATCTCGATGCCGATGTCACGGACGCGGCCGGCACGGTCGGCGTACTCGGCCTCCTCCCGCGCGGGCGAGCCGAAGAGCTTGACGAGAAGCGCACCGGCGACGTTGAAGCGCTCGGTCATCCGCGTGCCCATGTCGGCGTTGAGGGTCATCTGCCGGTGCGCGAGGGCCGCGAGCCGCCGCCCCATGAGCCGGGCCGGTATCAGGAAGAGCGGGACGAGCAGCAGCGAGCCGAGGGTCAACTGCCAGGAGAGGGCGAACATCGCCCCGACGACGAGGACGACCGACACGACGTTGCTGACGACGTTCGACAGCACCGAGGTGAAGGCCTGCTGCGCGCCGACCACGTCGTTGTTGAGGCGCGAGACGAGCGAGCCGGTCTGGGCGCGGGTGAAGAACGCGATGGGCTGGCGGAGCACGTGGCCGAAGACCTCGACGCGCAGGTCGTTGATGAGCCCCTCTCCGATGCGGGCGGAGTACCAGCGCGACACGATCGTGAAGAGCACGTCGACGACGGCGATGAGCGCCACGAGGAGGGAGAGCTTCACGACGACTGCGGAGTCCTTGGGGACGACACCGTCGTCGACGATCGCCTTGAGCAGCAACGGGACCGCGACGACGAGCAGCGAGTCGAGCACGACGACGACGAGGAACGCCGCGATGTCGGCCCGGAACGGGCGGGCGTAGCCGAGGACCCGACGTCGGGTGCCGGGTGCCAGCCGGCGTTCGGCCACCGACGAGTCGCGCGACATCGACCGCATCGCCATCCACGGCTGCATGCCCACGGGCTGGTCCCTCCTGGTCCACGGTCAGCCGGCCGTCCGGCTGCTCCTCCATCATCCAACCGCGGACCACCGACGCCGATTCCCGGCCGGCCTCGCGGCCGACGCCGTGGGTCAGGACGCGTCGGGGCGCAGGCGGCCGAGCATCCCGAGCAGCAGGCCGGTCTGGGCCTCGCGTTCGGCGTGCAGCTGGGCCTCGGCGTCGTTGGTGACGGCGGCGCGCAGCAACGGCTTGAGGGCGCGCAGCGCCTCCTCGGGCGCCTCGAGCAGGGCCGCGACGAGCGAGGCGGTGGCGTCGTCGAGGTCGGCGGCGGGCGCCATCGAGGTGAGCAGGCCCATGGCGTGTGCCTCCGGCGCCGAGACGGGGCGGCCGGTCGCGCACAGCTCGAGGGCGCGGGCGTACCCGACGAGGTGCACCAGCGGGCCGGTGCCGCCGAGGTCGGGCACGAGGCCGAGGCTCGTCTCGCGCATGGCGAACCAGGCGTCGAGGGCGGCCAGGCGCAGGTCGGCGGCGAGGGCGAGCTGAAACCCCGCTCCGATGGCGTAGCCGTGCACCTGGGCCACCACGACGGCCGGGCACTGCGCCCAGGCGGTGAAGCCCTCCTGGTAGCGCGCGATGCCCGCCTGGATGCCGGCCGGTCCGCCCTCGGCGAGGGAGAGGACGCTCTCCTCGCCCGGCACACCCTCGGGCGTGAACATCGCCGTGTCGATGCCCGCCGAGAAGGCCGCCCCCTCACCGCGGAGGACGACGACACGGATGGCGTCGGGCACCGACCGGGCCTGCTCGGCGAGCGCGGCCCAGAGCGACGGCGTCTGGGCGTTGCGCTTGTCCGGGTGGTCGAGCACGAGGGTGCGCACCGGCCCCGCGGTCTCGACGCGCAGGTGCGGGTGCGGCCGGTCGGTCTGCGTCGACGTCATGGCCCGCAGGCTACCGG
>JAEXXY010000320.1 GCA_023451855.1 Actinomycetes bacterium | reverse complement strand
CTCGAGGAGCACCCGGCGGCGCAGGGTCCTCGGCGCCTCGCCCGCCGCCGCGCTGACGACCCGGTCGAGGTGGAACCGCGACAGGTGCAGCCGCGCCGCGATCTCCCCGCCCGTCAGGCCCGGTTCGTCGAGGGTGTCGACGAGCACGTCGAGCCAGGCGGCGAAGGTGTCGGTGGCGATGCTCACGACGTGATCCTCACCCGAGCCCGACCTGCGCCGCCTGACCGCGATTGCTCAGCTGTAGACGACGACCTTGTCGCCGACACGCACCTTGAAGAAGAGGCTCTTGACCTGCGCGTGGTCGGCGATGTTGACGCACCCGTGGCTCGAGCTGGCGTAGCCGAGGCGCGCGAAGTTCGACGAGTAGTGCACGGCCTGGCCGCCGGAGAAGAACATCGAGTACGGCATCGGCGTGAAGTACAGGTTCGAGATGACGTACTCGTACTTGCGCGAGACGCGGAAGGTGCCCTCCCGGGTCTCCCGCCCCGGGCCACCGAAGCGGGCCCACATGACCATGAGCGGCTTGCCGTCGACGACCCACGTCAGGGTGCGGGTGTCCTTGCTGACGCACATGACGCGTCCGGTGCGGCACCGCGGGTCGAGCGAGCCGACCTTCGGCAGGATCGGGCGCAGCCCGGCCGCGAAACGGTGCTTGTCGAAGGTGCCGGGCACGTAGGTGACGGCGACGAGCCGGGCCCACGTGCGCTGGTCGACGACACCGGACTGGGGCAGGTTCTGCAGCCGCTGGAAGGCGAGGACCTTCTGGCCGAGCGTCCACCCGTAGACCCCCGACGCGGCGTAGGGCCACAGGCCCTTCGTGCCGAGCCGGCGCTGCAGCTCGCGGACGTTGGCGACCGATGAGCCCGCGCCGAGCACCGTGGCGGTGCGCGTCAGTGCGACGAGCCGGGCCCACGTGCGCTGGTCGACGACACCGGACTGCGGCAGGTTCTGAACTCGCTGGAAGGCGAGGACCTTCTGGCCCAGCGTCCACCCGTAGACGCCGGAGATCGCGTACGGCCAGTACGCGGCGCCGGCGACCCGCAGTCGCACCTGCAGGTCCTTGACCTTCCAGACGCCGCTGCCGGCGGAAACCGCCGTGGTGGTGCGGGTCAGGGCGACGAGCCGGTTCCAGGTGGCCCGGTCGACGACGCCGTTGGGCGCCAGCCTCTGGTCGCGCTGGAAGGCGAGAACCTTCTGTCCGAGCGTCCAGCCGTAGGTGCCGGAGACGGCGTACGGCCAGTACGTCGAGCGCACGAGGCGCAGCCGCACCTGCAGGTCCTTGACCTTCCAGACGCCACTGGCCGCGGACACGACCGCGACGGGCGGAGGAGGCGGCGGCGTGGTCGTGGTCGGGGGCGGCGTGGTCGGTGGTGTGGTCGACGTCGTCGGCGAGGCCGTCGACGTGGTCGCGGTGCCGGTGCTGGTCGTCGTCGTGCCGCTCGAGCCCGCCCCCGTGGCGCCTGACACGCTCGTCGACGTCGCGGGCGGCGTCGGTGTGCCGGTGGCGTCGTCGGCGCGGGCGACCGGAGCCGCCACGACGAGTGCCGTGACGACGGCGAGGGCGGCCGTGGCCCCCGCGATCCGAGTCCTGCCGAGGTCGAGCTGCCTCATGGTTTCCCCTGTCTCGTGCCCCGCGGCGCCGCGGCGGCTGGATCGGCGCGAGTGCGCCCTTCATTGTGGCAGCGCACTCCGTTCCCGGCGCGCGCAACCGCCCGCCCTGACGCATGGACCGGGCAGAAGGTTGTCGCGGCGTCGGGGACGCCTGAGGCGGGGCTGGTCTCAGCGCGTCGGCAGACGCCGGACCGTGAGCACCTGCTCGGCGCGCCCGACCGGTCCGGCGGCATCGTGCAGCGTCGTCGCGGTGAGGCCGAGGCCGGTCGTGCCCATGCTGACGCGGGTGTCGAACCCGACCCAGCCGCCCACCGGCTCGCGGAACAGGTGGATCGTCAGGTCGACGTTGGGGAACATCCACTCGCGCGGCGACACCCGCACCGCGATGCCGTTGGCGGTGTCGACGAGCCGGATGAGATCGGTGGTGGGGGAGCAGGACTCGCCGTCGACGAGGGCGTGGTCGGTGCGGATCCACGTGTGGGTGCGGCCGGGGCGACGAGCCGGGTCGGTGCGGAACTCGAGGCCGCGGATGTAGCCGCCGTCCCAGGTGTCGGTGCCCTCCCACGGCTCGAGCTCGTCGGGGCCGGGGATCGGGTCGAGCTCGACGCCGGCCACGTCGGTGGAGTCGTGCCGCGCCAGCCGCCAGGCCTCGGCGCGGACCACCGGACGGTCGTCGACGCTGAGGATCGCCTCGACGAGCTCGATGGTGCGGCCCGGGCGGGTGGTGCGCACCTCGACGCGGCTCGGCCGCGCGGGGATCATCCCGAGGACGTCGTAGGAGATGCGGGCCAGCTGCATCTGCTCTCGCGGCTCGTGCCGGTCGATGGCGTGCGCGATGATCCCGCTCACCGGCGCCATGTGCTGCTCGTCCTCGCGCCAGGCGCCCTGGGTGTGGATCGTCGGCGCGTAGAGGTCCTCGCCCAGCCGCGTGTAGAACGCCGGTGTCGATTCGTCGAGGACGAAGGGCTGGTCGTCGGTCTGCTCGGTCTGTCGGATGGTCTCGCTCGTCACGCCCCCACCCTAGGAAGACGCGTCGGCCGGCTCGTTCGTCGGGTCGCTCGTGAGCCCCAGGCCGAGGTCGACCATCGTCACGAGGCGGGGCGCCAGCTCGGCGACCGCGCTCGCGGGCAGGTCGCGCAGGGGGCCCTCGAGGGCGAGCATCGCCATGCCGTGCACGGCCGACCACGCGAGCAGCTCGGCGCCGGGCCGCTGCGCCGGCGACAGGACGCCGGTGTCGACCATGGCGTCGAGCGACTCGGCGAGCAGCTGGAACGGGGTGCGCCC
>JAEXXY010000207.1 GCA_023451855.1 Actinomycetes bacterium | reverse complement strand
CCGCTGGCACAGTGACGCCCATGGACAGGGCGGACCTCCCGATGAGCACGCTGGCGGCGGCGCTGCGTGGGCTGCTGCCGACCGGCTCGGGTCTCAGGGGCATCGGTGAGGCCGACGCCACGGTCGTCGACGTCCTGGCCCGGTCCGACGATGTGCTCGTCCGCTTCCGCTGGATGGCGTACCCGTACGACCTCGGCTATGCCCTGAACCTCGGCAGCGCCTACGCGCCGTTCGGCAGCGCAGAGGACTGGGCGGGCCAGGCGATGGTGGAGCTCGAGGAGGAGCTGGGCACCGGTGCGGTGGCGTGGGCCCGTCGAGACCAGCGCGACGGCTTCATCGAGCTGACGTCGCCCGACGTGCCGAGCGACCGACGCTGCTACGTCCAGACGGTGCGGCCAGGTGCGGACGTCGGCTGGAACGCGGTCCGGTACGTCCGGCGGGACGGCTTGCCGACCACGGTGCCGATGGCGCGACGCCGCGACGGCACACTGATCTCGTGGCATCTGGCCCACGTCGACGACGAGGGCGGGTCGCCGTACGTGGGCCACGCCGTCGTCGTGCGCCTCGACGCCGAGACGGCCCTGCTCGAACAGTGCGTCACCATGCCGGGCACGCCGGGTTCGGTGGTGCTCGACCTCTGCCGGCTCGCCGCGCACTCCGCCTCCTGGCACGGGGCGCGGAGCGTCGTGACCGACCTCAAGCACCCGGCGCTCGGGATCCTGGGGTTCGAGGAGGACCGGGACGGTCGGCGCGTGCTCGACACGAGGTTCCTGTCGGTCGACCACGAGGCGGCGTCAATGCTCGTCGCAGCCGAGGCGGACTGGCGGCCACCTCGAGCCCGTCGACGGTGGGGACGCTCGCACATCGTGTCCTCCTGACCCCGTGGGGCCGGGTGCGGTTCCGCGTCAGGAGTGCGGGGTTCCGCCAGGCGTGCGTCACGCAGGGCTAGCCCCTGCGGGAAGCGTGCACCTCTGGAGGAAGGGCTCACCTGACCAGAAAGTCGTCATTAACCGGTCGTTCCCATGAGACCGGTTGGCGCGCCGGGCCCCGACGCGTCACACTGCCGTCGTGTTCAAGTACGTCGTGGACGACCGGGAGATGCCGACGCAGGTGGCCGGCCACCCGGCCCTCGAGCTGTGCAACACCAGTGCCGGCTGGGACCTGCCGACCGCCCGCCGCGGCGAGTACCTCACGTCGTACGACGACCTCGCCGTCTGGGCGCGTGAGGCCGGGCTCGTCGACGAGGTGGCCACGGTGCGCCTTCGCCGGGCCGCTGCCGCGCACCCGAGCCGGGCGCGGGCCATCCTGCGCGAGGTGCACCGGCTGCGCACCGACGTCCACGACCTCGTCCTCGGCGGTGCCGGCCCCGCAGCTCTCGGGCGCGTGGGCAGCCTTGCAGCAGAGGCGCGTCAGTCCCAGGCGCTCGAGCGCACGGCCGGCGTCACGCGCTGGGTGTTCACCCGCGACGCGGGGCTGCACGAACCGCTGTACGCGGCAGCGCTGAGCGCCGCCGACCTGCTCACCTCCGACGCGCCCGTGGCGGTGTCGGCATGCCCGGGCGACGCCTGCGGGTGGGTCTTCCTCAACCCGACCGGTCGGCGTCGCTGGTGCATCATGGCCGTCTGCGGCAACCGGGCCAAGGCTCGCGCGTACGCCGAGCGCCACGCGTCGACGACGCCTGCAGCCCCCTGACGTTCACGGCAGCGGTGCGTCCACACCCCGTGAGAACCGAAAGAGCAGCTCATCCCGCCGGGGACGAGCTGCTCTTTCGATCGAGAGGAGCAGCCAGAGGACTGCTGCGCGACGCTCAGAAGGCGGACTCGGGGACGTCCATGAGGTCGTTGTCGGTGGCTTCGGCGATGGCGCGCTCGGCGGCGATCTTCGGCAGGACGTTCTTGGCGTAGAACGACGCTGCGGCGACCTTTCCCGTGTAGAAGTCGGCGTCCTTGCCGGTGGCACCGGCGTCGAGCGCCTTCTGTGCGACCTCGGCCTGGCGCAGCAGCAGCCAGCCGACGACGAGGTCCCCGGCCGAGAGCAGCAGGCGGCTCGTGTTCTGCCCGACCTTGTAGAGGTTGGCCACCTCGCCACCCATGCGCGGGTCGCTCTTCATAAGCGTGTCGATCATGTGGCCGAGGATCCCCTGGACGTCCTCGAGGGCCTTGCCGAGCAGCTCGCGCTCGGTGTCGAGCGAGCCGCCGAGGTCCTTGGCGAACTCCTGGATCTGGCCGGCGACGTGCTGCAGGGCCTGGCCCTTGTCGCGGACGATCTTGCGGAAGAAGAAGTCGAGGCCCTGGATCGCGGTCGTGCCCTCGTAGAGGGTGTCGATCTTGGCGTCGCGGACGTACTGCTCGATCGGGTAGTCCTGCAGGAAGCCCGAACCACCGAGGGTCTGGAGCGACTCGGTGCCGAGCAGCACCCAGGCGCGCTCGGAGCCGAGCCCCTTGACGATGGGCAGGAGCAGGTCGCTCACGCGGTTGGCGAGGTCGGCCTCCGAGCCCTTCTCGACCGCTGCGGCCGGGTTGCCTGCCTGGGCCTGGTTGACGGTGTCCTGCTGGCTCGCCGTGTAGATGACGAGCGCGCGCAGGCCCTCCGCGTAGGCCTTCTGGAGCATGAGCGAGCGGCGCACGTCGGGGTGGTGGGTGATGGTGACGCGGGGGGCCGACTTGTCGGTCATCTGCGTCAGGTCAGCGCCCTGGACGCGCTCCTTGGCGTACTCGAGCGCGTTGAGGTAGCCGGTCGACAACGTGGCGATCGCCTTGGTGCCGACGAACATCCGCGCGTTCTCGATGACCTTGAACATCTGGGCGATGCCGTCGTGGACGTCGCCGAGCAGGGTGCCGACCGCCGGCTCGTTCTCGCCGAAGGTCACCTCGCAGGTGGTGCTGACCTTGAGGCCCATCTTGTGCTCGACGTTGGTGACGTAGGCACCGTTGCGCTCACCGAGCTCGCCGGTCTCGAGGTCGACGTGGAACTTCGGGACGATGAAGAGCGACAGGCCCTTGGTGCCCGGGCCGGCGCCCTCGGGGCGGGCCAGGACGAAGTGCACGACGTTGTCGACGAGGTCGCTCTCTGCACTGGTGATGAAGCGCTTGACTCCCTCGATGTGCCACGTGCCGTCGGCCTGCTGGATCGCCTTGGTGCGGCCGGCGCCGACGTCGGAGCCGGCGTCGGGCTCGGTGAGCACCATCGTCGTGTGCCAGGCCTTGTCGACGATGTGCTTGGCCAGCTTCTTCTGGTCGTCGGTGCCGAGGTGCCAGAGCAGGTTCGCGAACGAGTAGCTGGCCGTGTACATGTGGATGGCCGGGTTGGCGCCGCAGACCATCTCGGCCACCGACCAGCGCAGTGACGCCGGCACGACCATGCCGCCGAGCTCGGCCGGCACGTCGAGGTTGCCCCAGTCGCCGTCGACGTACGCGCGGAAGCTCTTGCGGAACGAGTCCGGCATCGTGACGCTCTTGGTGGCCGGGTCGTAGACCGGCGGGTTGCGGTCGGAGTCGAGGAGGCTGTCGGCCAGCTCGTGCTCGGCGAGGCGCGAGACCTCACGGAGGATGTCCTTGGCGGCGTCGACGTCGACGTCGCCGTAGATGCCCTGGCCGAGGATGTCGCCCCGACCGAAGACCTCGAAGAGGTTGAACTCGAGGTCGCGCACGTTGCTCTTGTAGTGGCCCATGGGGTCCTCCACCGTTCTGTCGCTGGGACCGTCGGTCGGTCGCTGGAGCTGTCTGTGGACGGTCGCTCGGTCGCCACGCGCACGGCGGCGGGCGCACCAAGTTACTGGCCGGTCACATCCATGATGCTACCGACCGGTAATCAACGCAAGAGGGACCTTCGGCACGTCGCGGTGGCAGGGCCGGTGTCGGGGTGCGGGCCGGGCTAGGGGGCGCCGGCCTCGTCGCGGTCGGCGAGGCCGAGCATGACGAGCAGCTCGGCCAGCCGCCCCTCGAACAGCTCCTCGGCGTCGTCGAGGGCCCACTGGAGGTGGCCGAACACCTCGGTGGCCACCGCCCCGTAGAGGCTCTGCCAGCAGTACACGTAGAGCATCGCCGCGTTGGTGTCGATGGGCAGCCCCACGCCCCTGACGAACTCGTCGAGCTGGGCGCGGACACGCTTGGGGATGGGGCGGTTCCACCGCATGCCGTGTCCCTCGCGGTCGATCTCGGCGAAGACCTCCAGCCACACGAGGGCGAAGCCCTGGCCGCCGTCGGCCGAGCCGTGCTTGTCGTCGTGGTCGACGACGACGCCGGGTATCGGAGCGCCGAACAGGAGCGAGAACTCCGGGACGTGGGACAGGGCCCAGTGCCGGAACGCGCGGGCCGTGTGGGCCAGGCGCTCGGCCGGGCTCGCGCCAGTGCGCTCGTCGCGGACCGCGTAGAGGTGGGCGCCGAGCTCGCCGTAGAGGTCGACGCAGACGCGCCCGAGGAGGGTCTCGCGCGAGTCGAAGTAGCGGTAGATCGCCGGGGCCGTCATGCCGACCCGTTCGGCGACGGCGCGGACGGTGACCGCCTCGACGCCGCCCTCGACGAGCAGCTCGCGCGCGGCGTGGCTCAGCTCGGCCTGGGTCGCGGCGAAGAGCCGCTCACGGCGGGTGGATTCGGTCTTGACGGCGTCCGGCACACGAGAACTATAGTTGATCGCGCTAGTTAACGTTGTTCACCAACACGAGCAAGAGTCATCGGAGATAACCATGTTCCAAGCCTTGGGTCGCGTCGTCACCGACGGCCGACGCGTCGTCGTCGTCCTCGCCGTGATCGTCGCCGTCGCCGCCGGCGCGTTCGGCCTCGGTGTCTTCGGCTCCCTGACCAACGGCGGCTTCGATGACCCGAACAGCGAGAGCGGCCGCGCCGCCACGCTGCTCGAGTCGCGGGTCGCCCGCACCTCGCCCGACCTCGTCGTCCTCGTCGACAGCCCGCAGCGCACCGTCGCCGACCCCGCCTACCGAGCCAGTGTCGAGTCCGCGCTGGCCGCGCTCCCGGCGTCCGACGTCGTGGCCACCCACACGTACTGGAGCACCCGCAGCGACGCCTTCGTGGCACCCGGCGGGCACACGACCTATGCGGCCGTCACGCTGCGCGACCCGCAGGCGCTCACGGAGGACGCCGCGGCCGTCGACACCCTGCGATCGCGACTCACCGACGCAGGCTACGGCGTCCGGCTCGGTGGTCCGGCCGGCGCCAACCTCGACATCTCCGACCGCGTCGCCGCCGACATCGGTCGGGCCGAGTCGCTGTCGATGCCGATCCTGCTCGTGCTGCTCGTCGTCATCTTCGGCAGCGTCGTGGCCGCCTCGCTGCCGCTGCTCGTCGGCGGCCTGTCGATCGTCGGCGCGTTCGCAGCGATCCGTGCCGTCACCTCGTTCACCGACGTCAGCATCTTCGCCATCAACCTCGTGACGATCCTCGGCCTCGGACTCGCCATCGACTACGGCCTGCTCATGGT
>JAEXXY010000166.1 GCA_023451855.1 Actinomycetes bacterium | reverse complement strand
ACCCGGAGGGGCGGGTGGCCCGCCCCGGCGCGCGGGCCGGCGACGGGGGAGGGCCGGCCGGCCCGGCTCGGGGGACTCAGCGGGCGAAGAGGGCTCGGGTCGCGGTCTCGTGCTCCGCGTAGGCCTGCGAGGCCTTGAGCGTGAGGCGGCCGATGTCGCCGAGTGACTCGGTCATCTGCGCCTGGACGCGCTGGTAGTCGGCCATGACCCGCTCGAACTCGACCTTGGCCGGG
Source organism: Actinomycetes bacterium (assembly GCA_023451855.1). Taxonomy (GTDB): domain Bacteria; phylum Actinomycetota; class Actinomycetes; order Actinomycetales; family Dermatophilaceae; genus Monashia. The sequence continues at coordinate 23,084 of JAEXXY010000166.1, read as the reverse complement.
CCCTGCCAGTCGCCGCCGAGGCCGGCGAGGCGGCCCCGCAGCTCGGCGGCGCTGCTCGTGATGGAGTCGGCGAGACGGTTGATGTCGGCTGCGGCGGCGGCGATGCGCTCGGTGTCGACGACGGAACGGGTCATGGTGTCCTCCTGCTCGATCGGGTGGCCGACCGGTCGGTGGCCTTGGGTCCGAGGCTAGGTCGGCTCCACGACGGGCGTCCGGCGTCATCCACAGGCGCGGGCGTCGGCCTCCTGGCCTAGGCTCACGAGTCATGACCGTGTGGATCGACCAGCCGATCTGGCCGGCCCACGGCCGGCTCTTCGCGCACCTCGCCAGCGACACCTCCTACGAGGAGCTGCACGCCGTGGCCCGCGCGGCGCAGCTGCACCCGAGGGCCTTCGACGGCGACCACTACGACGTGCCCGATGCCCGGTGGCAGGACGTCGTCGACGCCGGGGCGACACCGACCGACGGGGCCGACCTCGCCCGCCGGCTCAACGCGTCGGGGCTGCGGCTGCGCAAACGCAAGCGCGACAGGGGAGTCCGGCGGATCCTCGACGTGCGGTTCCCCAACGGCGCGAGCGACGTCGACCTCGTCGCCTCCGACGACCCGCTCGACCCCGGGCGGGTCCTCGCGGCCATGGTGTTCGTCCGCGACCGGCGCGGCGACTTCGTCGTCGTGCACAGCGTGCGTCGGGCCGAGTGGGGCTCCCCGGGCGGCTGGCGCGAGGGCGACGAGACGCCCGTCGAGAACGCCGTGCGCGAGACCTTCGAGGAGACTGGCCTGCGGCTACGCCATCCCGACGTGCTGCCGTGCGGCTACGAGCGGTTCACGCCACGCACCGACGACAACCTCTTCACCCGCGACAAGCCGTACCTCCAGGTGTTCCGCACCCGGCTCGAGGACGTTCGTCCGGCCCTCAGCGACGGCGACGACGGCATCCACGAGACGCGGTGGGTGACGCCGCAGGAGTACGCGCAGCTGTGCGGGCACCTCTTCTGGTGGCCGCTGGCCGTCGAGGTGTTCCCCGACCTGCGGGGTCTGGCACCCACCGCCTGACGCGAGGGCCCACGCAACGCGTGCCGCCCACCCGGAGGTGGACGGCACGCGTCGATCTGCTGTCGGGCTCGCCTGCGGTGCAAACGGACCCGATGCGTCAGCGCTGGTTGGTGAAGGTGAGCGCGACATCGAGGTCGGCCTCGCGCAGCATCCGCTGGACGGCCTGGAGGTCGTCGCGGCTCTTGCTCGAGACGCGCAGCTCGTCGCCCTGGATCTGGCTCTTGACGCCCTTGGGGCCCTCGTCGCGGATCAGCTTGTTGATCTTCTTCGCGTTCTCCTGGGAGATGCCCTCCTTGAGGGGCGCGTCGAGGTGGTACTCCTTGCCCGAGAGGCGCGGGCCGGCCTCGGGGACGTCGAGGTGCTTGAGGCTCACCTTGCGCTTGACGAGGTGGGTCTGGACGACGTCGAGCACTGCGAGGCAACGCTCCTCGGTGTTCGCCTTCATCTTGATGACGTCGCCGGCGAGGTCGACGGACGCCCCGACGTTCTTGAAGTCGTAGCGAGTCGCGATCTCCTTGCTCGCGCTGTTGACCGCGTTCGCGATCTCCTGCTTGTCGAACTTGCTGACGATGTCGAAGGAGGAGTCGGCCATCGGTGGGGTCCTTCCGCATGCTGTGGTCTGGTCTGCCGGGGCGGTGCGACTGGCGTCTCGCGAGGCCCGCGGACACGATGAAACCATCGCCGAAGCCCCGATTCGGACCGCGCCCGATCTCTTGCTATCCTTCCAGACGCACCAAGGCAGGTTGTCCGAGCGGCCAATGGAAACGGACTGTAAATCCGTCGCGAAAGCTACGAAGGTTCGAATCCTTCACCTGCCACCCAGTGCTCAGAAGGGCCTCTGACCAGCGCAAACGCCGGTCGGGGGCCCTTCGCTCGTCCACCCGCGGTGTCCGGCCGAGGGCAGCTCGGAGCGGCCATGTTCGGCTGGCCGTGCAGAAGGCGGAGAAACTGGGCGCGTGCTCGCCGTCGAGCCCTACGACGACACGAAGCACGCAGACAGCGTCGCGCGCCCCGGTGAGCCCACCGCAGGACACTCGCGCGCGACGCGTCGGGCCGCGGCAGCACGGCGTGAAATCACCTCCCGCGGGTGAGGGCACGGTGCCGGCCGGTACGGATGCTCGTGACGGAAGCGTCAGTCGTCCGGAGGGTGGTCCCATGGCACAGGCAGCAGCGACGGAGCACACGCAGGAGCGGGTGGCCACCTTCTCGGAGAGGTTGCGGTGGGACGACCGGGACGACTTCGACGACGCCGACCGCGGGTTCATCGCGCGTGCGACGGACCGTCAGGTGCTCGCCGCCGACGGTCGCGTCGTGTGGGACCTCGACGCCTACCGCTTCCTCGAGGGGCCGTGTCCGGACACCGTCCACCCGAGCCTGTGGCGGCAGGGTCAGCTCCTCGTCAAGGATGGCCTGTTCGAGGTCATGCCCGGCATCTACCAGGCGCGCGGGTTCGACCTGTCGGTGATCAGCTTCCTCGAGACCGACTCGGGCGTGGTGGTGGTCGACCCGCTCATCAGCGCCGAGACGGCGGCCGCCGCCTGGGCGCTCTACCGGGAGCACCGCGGCGAGCGCCCGGTGGTGGCCATGATCTACACCCACGCGCACGCGGACCACTTCGGGGGCGTCGAGGGCGTCATCTCGACCGAGGACGTCGAGGCCGGTCGGGTTCACGTCATCGCGCCCCACGGGTTCATGGAACACGCCGTGTCCGAGAACGTCTTCGCCGGCACGGCCATGACGCGTCGGGCCGGTTACATGTACGGCGCCGCCCTCGACAAGGGACCGACCGGCCAGGTCGGTGCGGGGCTGGGCCAGACGACCTCGACCGGTGCCGTCGGTCTCATCCCACCGACGATCGTCATCGAGCGGACCGGGCAGGAGCTGGTGCTCGACGGGTTGCGGATCGTCTTCCAGTGCACGCCCGGCACCGAGAGCCCGGCAGAGATGAACTTCTTCCTGCCGGACCACCGCGCCCTCTGCACGGCCGAGAACACCTCCCACACGCTGCACAACATCCTGACGATCCGGGGCGCCGAAGTGCGCGATGCCCGCGCCTGGGCCGACTACCTCACCGAGACGATCGAGCTGTTCGGGCTGCAGACGGATCTCGTGTTCGCCTCGCACCACTGGCCCACGTGGGGGCGGCAGCGTGCCATCGACTTCCTCGCCGTCCAGCGCGACCTCTACTCCTACGTCCACGACCAGACACTGCGCCTCATCAACCAGGGCTACGTCGGGTCGGAGATCGCGGAGATGCTGCAGATGCCTCCGGCGCTCGAGGCGGCGTGGCACACTCACGGCTACTACGGATCCGTCAGCCACAACGTCAAGGCGATCTACCAGCGGTACCTCGGCTGGTACGACGGAAACCCCGCCCGGCTGTGGCAGCACCCACCCGTCGAGGCCGCGAGCCGCTACGTCAAGGCCATGGGAGGCCCGGACGGCGCCCTGGCGACGGCCCGTGAGGCGTACGACGACGGCGACTACCGCTGGGCGGCAGAGGTGCTCGACCGCCTCCTCTTCGCGGATGAGACCCATGCCGAGGCGCGCGAGCTGCAGGCGCGAACGTTCGAGCAGCTCGCCTTCGGGGCCGAGAACGGGACCTGGCGCAACGCCTATCTGGCAGGGGCGCACGAGCTGCGCCACGGCATCTTCGGAACGCCCGTGTCAGCCGAGGGCCTCGTGTCGGCCCTTCCGGTCGAACAGATCTTCGCCAGTCTCGCGATCCGTGTCGACGGGCCGATGGTGTGGTCGCAGTCCCTCAGCGCAGCCTGGAACTTCACCGACCTCGACCGCACGTACGTCACGGAGCTTCGCAACGGGACTCTCATCCACCACTGGTCGTCATCACCGGGGCAGGTGCAGGTCAGGGTGACGCTGACGCGGGCCACGCTCGTCGCCATCGTGACCGGCCGACTGGATCCGGCATCGGCCGTGGCCGACGGTGATCTGCAGATCGCGGGGGAGGCATCCGCCTTGTGGTCACTGCTCGAGAAGCTGGCACCGACGGACCCCGGATTCCCGATCGTCACCCCCTGAGACCCGCAGGGTGCTCGGCGTCGTCGGGCAACTCGCACGGCCGGGGATGCCGGCCGGCTGTCTGCTCAACACGCCGTCATCCCTTCGGACCCGACCGGTTGATCGAACCGACGTCACCACGGGCGCGCCCGAAGTGCCGTGTCCGGCGCTTCGATGGACTCACAGGTCGTCGAGGATCTCCCCGGACCGGGGACCGGTCGCCGGCTCCGCGCTAGGGCATGTGGATGAGCAGCATCGTGCACGAGAAGCACAGCGGCGGTGTGCCGTCGTGCGAACAGCCGCCGGCGGTGCGCGGATGACGGCGTCGCCAGGCAGAGACGCGAGGGATCAGATGGTGGATGCTGACTTACCGCAACCATGAGGCGCTTCTGGCCGCGGCCCCTCGACCAGCCTGGTCGATGGCCCATTCCCGGCACGGGAGCTGCCCCTGGAGGACAAACTGCGCTGGGTCCTCGAACAGGCCCTCGACCTCGCCCGAGAAGCAGCTCGGTCGGGGCGCCGTCGCTGCAGTACTCGCCGATTCCGACCCGGCGTTCAGCGCCGTACTTCGCGCCCACCTCGTGCGGCAGCTCAACGCCCTGCAGGGCGTGATCGATGCGGACATCGACGCCGGTCACGTCCGCGCTGGGACCGACGGGGAGGCACTCGCCGAACTTGCCTTCAGCGCCTGCATCGGGCAGCTGCTCCGACACGGGCGTGCCCGCAAGGGATGGACGGATGTGATCGTCGAGGTGCTGATCCACGGCACGAGCCCCGCTCCTGGATGACCCTCGGGCTGCAACACGCGTCGTCCTCCAGGCCGTATCGGCTCAGTCGCCTGGTCGGCGAGCCGCCGATGTCGAGGAACCCAATGGCGAAGCCGTCAGCCGCCCCGACACACACCTGAGCAGACCTGCGACGGTCCGGCGGCCACAGGTCACGATGAGCCGCCGGGCGAGATCCACCGAACGCCCCGCGTGGGCTTCAACGGCCCAAGCGGAGACTGGTGTCTGCGGCCTCGATGATCCGCTGGATGTGCAAGCCGTGGTTGACGTCGAGTGCGTGGGCCTCTCCGGTCCGTGCGGCGTTGGCGAACTCAGCGAACATGGTGGCGTAGTCGGCCGTGCGCTCGGCGTCGGAGCAGTCGAGCGAGGTCTTGCCGTCTGCCCCGACGAACTCGAACACAGCCTCGTCGTGGTCGATCGTGCTGCTCGACCCCAGCGTCGACTCGGAGGGCCCGACCAGGCGGTGCTCCAGCTTCAGGGTGACCCAGGCGTTCTCGTCGTCCTGGGCGTCCACGTCGACGACCGGTCCGATGGCGGCGTCGAGGAGGTCGGCGACGTGCGGGCCGACATCGAAGAGGAGGCCACGTTCATTGCGCCACCGGTTGGCCTGGGCAGGCTGGTCCCGCTGCACCTTGACGACCCGGCCGCCACCCCCTTGGGGTCGTCGGTCCGGCCGGTGTGCCTGGAGGAACCGCTGGACCTCCGCGGTGTACCGCCACGTGAAGGCGACCTGAGAGACGACGCCGGCGGCGACCACCGTCTCGGTCAGCTGCTCGGCGCCGGCGAGGTCCCACGCGATCGGGACCTCCAGCAGCACGCTCTTCCCGGCCCTGGCGGCGATGCCGGCGAGCTCAGCCTGGACGGCCGGAGGCACGGCGAAGCAGACCGCCTCACACGCGTCGAGCAGATCCGCGAAAGCGGCGAACACCGAGCCGCCGTACCGCGTGGTGAGCTCCTCCGCGGCGAGGGCCCGTCGCGTCCACACGCCCACGAACTCGAGGTCCGGCGACGCGGCGAGGGCGGACGCATGGACCTCGGCTCGCTTTCCCGCTCCCACCAGACCCGTTGTCACCGCCACGCATCGAGGCTAGGAGCGAGGACCCGTGCCGGGCATCCCCTGATCGCGTGACGCCGGACCGCTGGTGTACGAGCTCCTCGATAGCCGGGTCCCTTCCTCTGCGTAGCCGACTAAGGGACGCGTCAAATCCATCTTGGGGCGGCAGAGAACGTTCCGCGTTTCCTTTCGCGACGCCTTTCCCTGCACCGGCAATCCGGATGAGCGCGTTTCGCTGCGGGGTCGTGTGTGCGCTGATTAACATCTTTCAGGTCGTGCTCGACACCGCAAGTCGTCGAGGGGTCCGATTTGATGAGTTCTTCTGCCCCTGCCGGGGCCGAGCGCACCACAGAGACGTCGATCGCCGACGACGAGCGGTCATCCGGGCGAAGCCGGCGACAGCCGTGGCTGTGGGCGCTGCTGATGCTTGCGCCCGCCATCGTCTCGGTGCACTTGCTCGCGCTGGGCGCATTCGCGAGCCCGGCCGTGCGCCTGGCAGCGGATGACTGGTGCCTGGCGGCCCGGGTCCGCGACTACGGACCGGTGGGGTTTGTCGACTACAACTACTTCAAGGCGAACGGCCGGCTGGCCTACCACGCGGCCCAGGTTCTGGTCTTCGCGGACGGGCTCCGTGGCGCTCGCGTGCTGCCTTTCGTGCTCATCGTCACGCTGACGGTCGGGATCTTCACCGTGTTGTACCTGGCCCTGCGCCACCTGCAGTGGCGATGGCCCGCGGCGGCGGCGGGGTTTCTGGCGGTCGTCGTGTCGGCGCTCGCGTTCTTCGCCGGCAACGTGGTGTACCAGATCCTCTTCTGGCCCGCAGCCACGGTCACGCACACGCTCCCGGTGATCCTGGGCATCGGGAACGTCATCATCCTCATGGTCGCGGCACGCAGCTCGCGGCGGTGGGTGCGAGTGGCGGCGGTCGTGCTCGCGTTGCTCATGGGTTTCGCGATCGGATCGCTCGGCGAGGCGTTCTTCGTGGTCAGCGTCGTCTATTCGGGGGCGGCCCTGCTGCTTGCCCTGCTGGCGTGGCGCGACCCCCGGACGCGCTTTCCGATCACGTGGCTCGCCGTGTGGCTCATGAGTATGTTCGCCGGATTCGCCGTCCTGTACTTCTCGCCCGGCCAGCGCTTGAGGACCAAGATTTCGTACAAGCAGGAACAGCCGTCGCTGTTGTCGGTCCGCGGCCTCTCGGAGGTCGTTCACGGATGGCTCAGCTCCTGGGAAATCATCCTTTCCCAGCCCGCGTACTACGCAGCGATCGCCGCCGGGCTCCTGGTCGGTCTGCTCGCCAGCAGCTCGGCTCTGCGCAAGACGTCGTTGCCGTTCGCCGGCGGCTCGTGGACCCTTTCGCGCAAGCTGCTCGTGGTGGTGCTGCCGGCCGTCCTGGTGGTGATCGCATCGTTCGGCGTCATCGCCGGGTTGCGGCAGGGCTACGGACCCGACGGCTGGCGGTACCAGCGCGCCTGGACGAGCTTCCTGATCCCCGCCATCGTCACCGCAGCCCTCTACGGTGCCGCGGCCGGTTACTGGCTGGGCCGCCGCGTCGGCGGCTCGCAGCGGAGCAAGGTGGTGCCGGCCATGGCGGCGCTACTCGGGGTGTCGGCCCTGTTCAGCACGGTGTTGCTGGGGTCCATCGTGCCGCGCAACACCTCGCTCGTACACGAGATGACCGTCCGCGCGAAGGCCTGGGACAAGAACGACGCGGCCGTCGAGCGACAGATCCGCGAGGGCAAGCGCACCGTGCAGTTCACGCCCACTCCGATTTCCAAATCGACGGAGCCGTTCCGCGCCACCACCCCGCCTGACTGGGCCCGCAACTGCGCCACGGTCTACTACCGCGTCGACAAGCTGATCCCTTCCGAGGAATGGCTGTCGACACCGGCCCCCACCGCCTGGCGGAATGAGAACCCCGGGGTGCGATGAGCCCTGGCTCCCAGCGGGCTCGAGCGCGGGTTGTCGCGGGTGAGTGTCCACGCGTGCTCGCAGGGCTTTCCGAGCCTCCGCCATGACCGCTGACTTGGTCGAGGAGATCGAGGGGCGCCTCGGGCGGGGCGGGTGGCTGGGTGGTTTGCGATCGGCACGTCGCGTGGCCAGGCCGCTTGTCGGTGCTGCAAGCGGCCTGGCGAGAGGGGTCGGCCGGACCGACTCCCGGACCCTGTCAGCGGCCCGTCGCTGCGATGTAGACCGCTGCGTTGCCGTTGGGGTTGAGCAGCACTGCAGGCGCGAGACAGCGCGACGGCAGGTTCACGTGCGCGTGGATGACAGCATCTCCGCTGGGGGAGAACGGAACGGTCGAGGTCGGCGGCAGGGCCACACCGTTGCATGCGACGGTGGCCGAGAGCCGCGGGACGGGGTTCACGCCGGTCGTCGGGATGATGAGTCCCTCCACCTCGACCTTCAGGTCGCCGTTGGCGCGCAGGCGGGCGGTCCCCTCCGAGATGACCCACGGGGCCCCGCCCCTCGTGAGCATGAAGAGAGGCGGGTCCGAGAGCTGGCTGCCCTGGAGCGCGGCGCGCAGGATGTCGCGGTGCGGAGCTCCGGTCGTGTCGGCGGTGGCGCTCGCCGTCGCTGCGAGCGCCCCGAGGCCGAGAACGATGCCGGCGGCGAACGAGGCGGTACGTGAGATGCGGTGCATGGTCGCTCCTGGCTGGGTCGATGGGAAGGGTTTCCCCAGATGAGGACGACCAGGAGCGCGAGAACGGTTCAGGCAGGACGCGACATCGAATCGACGCCTGGCGCCTCGCGCCCGTCTGGGGCGATCTCAACCACGCATCAGTGGTGGCGTTGTCGGCGGGCGCTGGTGCCCCGCAGCGCGCGAGTCGGGACGAGGGCTCTGCCTGCGGGCGAGCGGGCCTCGTTGCGCACCGCACAGATGCCGGGTTGCATGGGTGCGTATGCGCGTTCGACTCGTCCGCGGCCCCCACCCCGCCGTCGTCGCGTGCCTGACGGCGCTCGCGCTGGGTTGTCTTGCAGGGTGCGACGCAGGTCGCGCGAGGAGCGAGCGGGTCAGCGTGAGCCGGCCAACACCCCGGCCGGGCGAGACATCGGTTCGCGTCCTGCAGATGAACCTCTGCAACAGTGGGCGCGCTGCGTGCTACACCGGGGGCCGTGCCGTCACCATGGCGGTGACCGTCGTCCGCCAGCGTCGGCCCGACATGGTCAGCGTCAACGAGGTGTGCCGCGATGACGTGCGCATCCTCGAGCAGGCGATGTCAGCGGCATTCTCCGGGGGTGCGGTCGCCTCGGCGTTCGCTCCCGCGAAAGACCGCCCCACGCAGTCCCCCGTTCGTTGCCAGAACGGCGAAGAGTTCGGCGACGGTGTTCTGGTCGTGGTGGCACCCCCCGCCGTGGCATCCCGCAGCTACAGCGGCGTCTACCCGGTTCAAGACGCGGACGACCCGGAGGAGCGCGTCTGGGCGTGCCTCGACGTTCCCACCCGCTTCTTTGCCTGCACGACGCACACGGCCAGCACCAGCTCAGCGGTCGCGCTCGAGCAGTGTCGGTTCCTGCTGACCGCCGTCGTACCGAACATCGGTCGCCACCGCGGCGGCGAGCCCACCATCCTCGGTGCAGACCTGAACCTTGCCGCCGGTGGTTCACCCAGCCCCCAGTCATGTCTCCCCGACGGCTACCACCGCACCGACGACGCCGCTGTCCAGGACGTCGTCATGAGTCCGGGCACGGCAGTGCGTTCGAATGCGGTCATCGACATGCAGGGCACGACCGACCACCCCGGCCTGCTGGTCGACGTGGTGCTGCCCCACCACTGAGGACAGCCCAGTGGTCAGACGCGAGGTCCACCCGGACGGCATCCGGGGAGCAGGGCGGATCATGCGCTTGACTGCAGGGCTGACGCCCGAAGCTGACATCGCCGAAGAGGGGACTGCTGCACGTACCGAGGGCGCGGGTGTGACCCCCGGGCGCCTCGAGGGCGCTCGGGACTTCGCTGGCTGGCTCGTCCCTGAGGCGGTCCCGGGTGACGAATCGGACAGTTGGGCAATCGAACCCGCCGTCGGAGGGGCCGGCGTAATGTCGGGGCCTGGGTCACGACCACGTCGGTCGATCCGACGGCAGGCCGCCACCCGTTGCCTCAGCGGTTCTGTCAAAGGAGTCACCATGTCCCACACCACGCGTCGCGCGTTCTTGGTTGGGGCAGGCGCCGTCACCACGGCGGCAGCCATCGCCGATGCCCCGGCCGCGTTCGCGGCCTCGTCCAGCCGCAGCACATCCGTGCGAGGGGGCACCCACCTGCCTCTCGTCGCGCACGTCGCCGACCCCAGGTCCGGCACCCTCGTCCTCTACGTCGGCACCGAGGCCACGGTCGTGCGCGACCCCGACCTCGTGCGTCGACTCGCCCGAGCCGCAGGGCGGTGAGGTGACATGTCATCGCACCGCGAGGCACCCGAGATCTCGAAGGACCCCGTCGCCGACAACACCGACGTCTACGCCTTCGTGAGCCCTGACAAGCCGGGCACCGTCACCCTCATCGCGAACTTCATCCCGTTCCAGAACCCGCAGGGCGGACCGAACTTCTACGAGTTCGGTGACGACGTCCTCTATGAGATCCACGTCAGCAACCGTGGCGATGCCCGGCGTGACGTGTCCTACCAGTTCCGGTTCCACACGAAGGTGCGCAGCGACGAGACCTTCCTCTACAACACCGGACCGATCCACTCGATCACGGACACGACGTGGAACCGCCCCCAGTTCTACTCGGTGAGCCGCAAGGCCCGCGGCCGGGAGCCACGCGTGCTGGCCCACCGGCTGACCTGCCCGCCGGTCAACATCGGTCCGCGGAGCACGCCGAACTACGGCGCCACCTTCACCGACGCCGCCGTGCATCCCATCGGCGGTGGCCGTACGGTCTTCGCCGGCCAGCGCGGTGACGCGTTCTTCGTCGACCTCGGCAGCGTCTTCGACCTCGGGGCTCTGCGGCCCTTCCAGAACCTGCACCTCATCCCGCTGCCGGCCGCTCCCGGCGTCAACGGACTGCAGTCCCTCAACGTGCACACCATCGCCATCCAGGTCCCCATCGGTGACCTGACGCGCGACGGCAGCGTTCCCACCGACCCGTCCTCCGCGAAGGCCGTCATCGGGGTGTGGGCGACGGCCAGCCGGCAGGTCGCCCGCGTCTGGGACGACGCCCGCGGCTGCACGGTCGGGCACGGGCCCTTCGCGCAGGTCTCGCGCCTCGGGAACCCGCTCTTCAACGAGGTCATCACCCCGATGGCCGACAAGGACCGCTGGAACGCGGCGGCCCCGCGCGACGACGCGCAGTTCGCGAAGTACGTCGCGCACCCCGAGCTCGCCCGGCTGCTGCCGGTGCTCTATCCGGGGGTCTTCCCGCACCTCGCCGCCTACACCAAGGATCGCGCCGACCTGCTGGCGATCCTGCTCACGGGAATTCCGGCGGGGGTGGTCCCGGGCTTCCAGAACTTCACGGGCGGCCGCCAGGCCGACCTGCTGCGGCTCAACGTGGCAGTGCCGCCATCGCCGAGCCCGGACCCCATCGGGCTCGTGGCCGGCGACCCCGCCGGCTTCCCGAACGGCCGTCGCCTCGGGGACGACGTCGTGGCGATCGAGCTGCGCGCCGTGGCGGGCGCCACGATCCGGCTCGTCGACCCGACGTTCACGCCTGACGCGGCAGCCGGCCTACTGCGTGACGGGACGTCGAACACGAACCTCCCACTGCTCAAGCGCTTCCCGTACATGCCCGACCCGGCCGGCGGCTTCCAGAGCTCGCCCGGCGTGCCGGCAGCCTGACGTGTCGACTCCGACCGACGGACGCACTGCCGGTGTCGAGAACCCGCATGCCGGGGAGGGGCCGGTTCTCCTCGACATCGGCGGTGACGTCGGGGCGCTCGTCGTGCGGATGCCGGCGGACACCGTAGGGCTCGAGGTGGAGATCCGCCCGGTCTCGACGGCCACGGGTGGTCCGGCCAGCCGGTCGTCACCGGCGCAGGTCGGTGCTGAGGCTCACGTGCACGACCACGTCCACGGCCAGAGCCACCCCCACCGTCACGTCGCGGTCGTCGCCCGAGCCGTGGCCACCGGCGTCGCGCACACCCTGGTGTACGAGGGCCTGCAGGCTGGTCGGTACGAGCTGCACGCGTTGCCGGCAGGTCCGGTGGTCCTGACCATCGAGGTCGAAGGTGGCGAGGTGACACGTGCCGACTGGCCGACCTGATGGCGCCGGCGGCTCCTCCCTCGCACGCGGCCGCCGCGCACGGCGTCATCGACGGTTGTCCCAGGGGTGTGAGTCTCCTCAGTACGCGACGCTCATGTGTGCGCGGTGGCGGGTCGGGCGTTCGATCTCATCGAGGATCGCCGCGGCGAAGTCGGCGCCGGAGATGGTGGAGTCGCCCTGCTCGTCGAAGAGCGCGACGTCGTCGCCGACCCGGAAGGTGCCGGTGCGCTCGCCCGCCACCCAGGCGCCGTAGCTGCCCGCCGGGCTGACGAAGACCCAGTCGAGGTTCTCGGGCGCCTCCTCGGCGAGCAGGACGCGAGTCGCCTCTCCCTCTAGAGCCTCGTCGCGGAACTCTGCGGGGATGTCTCCCTCCACGAAGCGCGGCGCATCCGGCGCGGGGCGCAGCGAGCTGAACCCACCGACCTGGATGTACCGGGCGCCCGCTGCCGCCGACTGGTGGGCCAGGCGGCGGTAGACCTCCACCAGACGTCCCGCCATGTCCCCGCGCGGCGACAGCGCCGCGACCACCGCGTCGGCCCCCGGGATGACCCGCTCCGCAACCTGCTCGGCGGGGCCGATCTCGTACTGCACGCCCTCGATCGGGTCCCGTGGCTCGGACCGGCTCACCGACACGACCCGGTGGCCGCGTGCGGACGCTTCACGGGCGATGTTGCCGCCGGTGAAGCCCGTGCCCCCGAAGACGGCGATCGTAGCCATCAGGATCTCCTCGCCCGTGAGGTTGGTTGAGTTTTCATCAAGGTACATCCACCACCGCGGAGCAGTCGACGCGTATCAGGGTCGGCGCTTCGGCCGCGCATCATCGTCCTCGGCGCCATCGTTCCCTGGCTACGTGAACTGGGAGACACGCCCTAGATGTAGTAACCCCAGAAGACGCCGGACTCGTCCTTCTGCAGAGCGATCCCGTCGGGCTCCTCGAGGTGGAAGCCGACGCTTAGGAGGACTTCTTCGTACAGGTCGGCGTCGCCCGAGGCGATGGTGTGCACCGTCGGATGGTCGGTCCCCGCGGTCGTGTGCCAGGCACGGCAGTAGAACGACGGTCCGCCCTGGCTCGCGTCACGGAGCCGTTGCGGGTCATCGGCGGCACCGGTCACGACCCGGATGCCGCTGGGCTGTATCAGGAGCCACCCTCCCGCTGCCCCGACCGCGATGTGCCCGTCCATGTCCGAGGCGTCGCGCCAACCGGGGCCCGAGAACAGTTCCACCACGACCAGACGGCGCATCATGTCGAGCCCTCCGTTCGTGCCACTCGAATGACCGTGCACTCACGACTCGGGGCCCGCAGCCCAAGGGCGGGTGAAGCCCGACCAGACGCTCGTGCTCCCGGGCGGTGCCGCTTCTTGGGCAGGCCGGCATCATCTGCGGAGACCGACCCGGTCGGGGCCGACCTACTGACCATTGAGGTTTCGTTCCAGACGGAGGTCGTCCCGCAGGCTTGGCGGGATGGGTAGGCCACAGGCGGTGAGGTGGGCGGTGTAGTGCTCCATCGCCTTCAGCAGGGACGCGTGCGCAGTCGAGAGGTTCTCCCGCCCCAGCGGGAGACCCCGGGCCTCTCTCACCCCCTGGCGCGCCGACTGCACCGCCTCCAGCAGCGCCGGCAGCGATCGGCTCCCTCGAGCGGGAACATCGAGCGGGTCCTCGTGCATGAGACCTCGGCTCCCTCGCGGCCCGGAACACTTCCGGTGTGCGAGGAAGCCCACCCTACTCCCCGGTCGCCGCCGTGCAGGCGGCCGCCTGGTCGGGGCTGAGTGTGGCGAGCCGCCCGCGGCCCGCGAGCGTGAGCGGAAGCCGGTGTGGTGGCGGACTGAGGGCGCGGAACCCGTGTCACGTGACCGCCGACCGTTGCGATCAGCGAGGCGGTAGGGCTCCCGTATCGATGACATCGAGCGCGACCAGGAACAGCTTGCGGTTGATGCGCATGGAGACCTCGCGCAGCAGGTCGAAGGCTTCCTCCCGGCTGACCTTGTGCATCGCCATGATCACCCCGATGGCGGCTCCGATGTCTCTGCTGTGTTCAAGAGCCAGCCGGAGGTTGGCGTTGAGCTCCTCGGCCTTGTTGACGCGTTCTTCCAGCTCGGCTCGCGAGAGGGCGGCCAGATGGGTAGTCCTCGGGGACGGCGCGGTGGTTGTCACGTGTCCTCCTGCGAGCAACAGCTGGGATTGTCATCACTGTCGTGGCAAGGGCCGGCACGATGCTTGACCGGGTCTGGCGCGACGATAACCCCAGCACGTCGTCGTTGAGAAGTGGCGCCGATCCGCCGAGATGGCCCGGGCGGAGTACATCTCGCTGCACACGGCCAGGACGCGCATCGCGCACATCAACCAGAAGCTCGGCGTCAGCAGCCGCAGGGCAGCGGTTCGCAGGGCCGCCGAGCTCGAGCTCCACTGATGCACGGAGCCGGGCCCTTGGTCCCGACCCACCGCGTCCGTCGCGCAGCAGCATCGAGAGATGATGCAGGAAATGGTGCAGCACACCGACTCCGACCACGACCTGAAGGGACGCGTCCTCGACGCGCTGCGATCAGCCTCGGACGTCGATGCCGACCACGTCGGGGTGGCCGTGAGCGCGGGAACGGTCATGCTCGCCGGCGAGGTCGAGTCGGTGCACGAGAAGGATGCGGTCCTGCGCGCCGCCTTCGGCGCCGAGGGCCTCAGGGCGGTCGCGGACGAGCTGGTGGTGAAGAGCCGGGCGGGCGGCTACGAGGACGTCGACATCGTGCGCGCCGCCGGCGCGGCGCTGGCGGCGGTTTCCACCATCCCGGACGGCGCCGTGCGCTTCACCGTCCACGACGGTCGGGTGCTCCTGACCGGTTCCCTCACGTCGACCCAGCAACGCGTCGCGGTGGACCACGCGATGCGGACGGCGCCCGGCGTGACGGCGGTGCTCAACACGATCGACGTCGAGCCGTACTCGCGCCCAGTCGCGGACGAGGCGGCCGACAGGATCGCTGTCGCGTTGGTGCGACGGGCGAAGGAGACTGCGGCCGGCATCGACGTGAGGGCGGAGGGTCCCGTGCTCGAGCTCGCGGGGACGGTGCGCAGTCGGGACGACATCCGACAGGCGTTGGAGGCGGCGTGCACCGTGGCCGGAGTGACCACGGTGACGAACAGGCTCACGGTCGGGTCGTGAGCCCGGGTCGTGAGCTCGGGCCCGGCATCGGCAGTGAAAGGTGCAGGAAGGGGCGCCGTGTCCCCGCAGGGGTGGGCCCTGGTGACGCTGGTCGCGTTGGCAGCCGGGCTGGCTGTCGCCGCGATCACGCTGGTGCCCTGGCGGGTGGCACGCCCGAGCAACGCCGCCCGAGCGGAGGCGTTGAGCGACATACCGGCCGACGTCGTCGACAACGGCCGGGCCCTGCATGCCGCACTGCGCCCGAGCACGTACGGTTCGCTGCTGGCGGGACTGGCGGCGGCACTGCTGCTCGGGCTCACCCCGGCCGGTGCCCACGTCGTCGCCTGGGCGGCCCAGCCGTTCGGTGGACGCTGGCTGGCCGAGGCCGTGCTGGGTGGTCTGGTCATCCTGGTGCTGCTGTGGTCGGCCTCACTGCCGTTTGCCGTGTGGCGCCACACCGTGCTGCGCGACCACGGGCTGTCCACCCAGAGCTGGCGCAGCTGGGCGGTGGATCTGCTCAAGAGCGGAGCCGTCGGCGTCGTGACGGGCGCGGTCGTGCTCGCCGGCTTCTACACCGTGACCCGGCTGGCTCCGGACTGGTGGTGGGCGTTCGGCGCGGCTGGTGCCGCAGCCCTGGTGGTCCTGCTGTCCTTCGTCTTCCCGGTCCTCGTCGAGCCGGTGTTCAACACCTTCACCCCGATGCCGGACGGGCCGCTGCGTGACGAGCTGGTCCGCTTGGCCGCCCGGGACGGGATGCCGGTGCGCGACGTGCTGGTCGCCGACGCGTCCCGGCGGACCACCGCGCTCAACGCGTACGTGTCCGGCTTCGGCGCCACCCGACGCATCGTCGTCTACGACACCTTGCTGCGCGAGGCGCCTGCCGGGGAGGTGCGCAGCGTCGTGGCCCATGAGCTGGGCCATGCCGCAGCCCGCGACCCCGAGGTGGGCACGCTGCTGGGGGCGGTCGGCGCCGCGACAGCAGTCGTGGCGCTCTACCTGCTGGGTCACTGGGACGCCCTGCTCCACCGGGCCGGCGTGGACTCCATCGGCTCACCGAGGGCGATCGGCCTGGTCCTGGCCGTGGGGGCGCTCGCGGGCCTGGCCACCGGCCCGCTCCAGGGCCTCGTCTCCCGCCGGGTCGAGGCGCGCGCCGACGAGCACACGCTACGGCTGACCGGTGACCCCGCCGAGTTCGCTGCGATGCAGCTGCGCCTGGCCACCGTCAACCTCGCCGATGTCCATCCGCCCCGGGTCGAGTACGTGCTGTTCGCCACGCATCCCGACACCGTGGAACGCCTGGCCGCAGCCAGAGAGGCGACCGGCTCGCCCTGAGGCATGCGGCCGACGCTTCTTCAGCCTCGATCCATGGGGGTGGTGGCGGGGCGACCCGTGATCCGCAAGAGGGCGTCGGGCGGCGGAGCCACGGAGTAGCGTGCGAACTGTCAGGCAGTGCGAGTTCGGCGGCCGCCCGCTGAACCCTTCTCTGAACGAGGAGACGCCATGTCCGAAGATGCCAGCAAGGCCGCGGAGCCCCCGGTCACGGTCGTGGGTGCCGTGTCCGACGGCGCCTACACGCTGCTGATCGCAGACTTCGCGGACACGACGAGCGCGCAGGAGGCCTACGCCGCCCTCAAGGAGGTGGAGGACGGCCGACACGTCGAGATCGAGGGCGTCATCGTCGTGAAACGCGAGACGGACGGAAAGCTCGAGGTCCAGCGGGCCACCGACCACACGACGCGTCGCGGCCTCACCTGGGGAATCGTCGGCGGGGCGGCCCTGGGCCTCATCTTCCCGCCGTCGATCATCGGGAGCGCGGCGCTGTTGGGGGCCGCCGGGGCTGCGGCCGGCAAGGTGGGGCAGCTCCATCATCGGCGTGAGCTGGCGGACCAGCTGGAGTCGGCGGTCGAGCCGGGACACTCCGGCATCGTCGCCCTCGTCTCCGACCCGGCAGCCGTCGAGCTCCGGCGAGCCCTCCAGGCGGCCACCGCGATCGTGACGACCGCCATCGACGATGTCGTTGCCAAGGACGTCGAAGCCGCGGCCAGGGAAGCCGAAGCGGCCGAGGGGAAGGCCGCCGAACCCACGGACGACAAGCAGTCGTAGGAAGCGGCTGCTTCCGCGGGTTGATGCCAGCCGCGAAGGGCGGGTGGACTCGGTGACGGCCCTAGCTGTCGCTGACGTCCTTGGGGTCGACCATGCCGGTGATCTCCTCCGAGCGCCGGTCGATGCCCGTCAGTAGGTGGTAGGTGGCCCCGGCGATCGCTGCGCCGGCGATGGGTGCCAACCAGAAGGCCCAGAGCTGCCCCGGCGCGCCGTTGCCGTTGAAGAACGCGACGGCGGTGGAGCGGGCCGGGTTCACCGACGTGTTGCTGATCGGGATCGACACGAGGTGGATGAACGTGAGCCCGAGACCGATGGCCAACGGTGCGAAGCCGACAGGCGCCCGGTCGTCGGTGGCTCCCAGGATGATGTAGAGGAAGATCGCGGTCAGCAGGGCCTCGGCGCACAGCACCGAGACCAGGCCGTAGCCACCGGGCGAGTGGTCGCCGAACCCGTTCGCTGCCAGGTTGCCGGTCACCTCGAAACCGGGCTTGCCGCTCGCGATACCCCACAGGGCCAGTCCGGCGAGCAGGCCCGCGACCACCTGGGTGATGACGTAGGCGGGGACGTCCTTCCACGGAAAGCGCTGGGCGACCGCGGCCCCGATCGTGACGGCCGGGTTGAAGTGGGCGCCGGACACGTGCCCCACGGCATAGGCCATCGTCATGACGGTGAGGCCGAACGCGAGGGCGACGCCGGCGTGCCCGACGCCGAGCTGGACGCTCTGTCCGGCAGCCTCGTTCGGCTGGAGGTAGAGGGCCGCATAGACGGCGGTGCCACAGCCGCCGAAGACGAGCACGAAGGTGCCGAGTGCCTCGGCGACGAGACGGGATACCAGTGCAGGTGTGCGCATGCCACGACGTCCTTCCGTTCTCCTGGTGCCCCCACGGGCACACTCGCAGCGTGACGCACCCGGGGTGCCCTGAGAACCCCCAACGAAGAGAACGCCTGACGAGATCACTCCGGGTCGCGAGGCCCGCGGTCTGCTTGCTCGGGCAGGTGGTTGTCGCGGCGTCGGTCGGGGCGGGCGACGACGGCCGCGGCCGAGAGGATCACGGCTGCCCCGACCAGCTGCCAGACGCCGAGCCGCTCTCCCAGCAGCAGGTAGCCGAGCCCCACCGACACGACCGGGATCAGGTAGGTGACCAGCGAGCCGACGTGCTGGCCGACGGCACGCACCACGTCGAACTGCAGCAGGTAGGCCACGCCGGTGCCGAGGATGCCGAGCGCGAGGAGGGCCAGCACCGGCTGTGCCCAGCCGCCGGTCGCCTCGGGCGTCGGCGACCAGGGCGCACTGACCGTCTCCCGGTGCAACATCCACCAGACGGACAGCACGATGACCATCTGCCCCGAGGCGACGAGCAGCAGCGCCGCAGGTAGCTGCAGGCCACCCAGGTCTCCCTTGGACAGATGCTTGCGCACCCACGTCCAGCCGACGCCGTAGGAGACGCCGGCGACGAGCGTGAACCCGAAACCCAGCAGGTCCGGGCGCCCCGCCGACTGCCACGGCTGGGCGATGACGAGCACGCCCGCGAACCCGACGACGACGGCCGCGACCTTGCGGGCCGGCAGTCTCTCGGCAGGGAGCATCGCCGCGGTGGCGACGACCGTGGCCAGCGGCGTCGTGGCGTTGCCGATGCCCGCCAGCGCCGAGGCGATCCGTTCCTCGCCGAGGGGGAACAGGACGAAGGGCAGGCACGCCAGGAGGAAGCCGACGACGAGCAGGTGGAGCCACACCTCGCGCGAGCGCGGCAGTCGCCCGCCGAGCAGGTGGAGCAACAGCGTCACGGTGACGGCGCCGAGGAGGACCCAGGCCGTGGCGATCTGTGGGGGAGCGAACCAGCGCAGGCCGACCTTCATGAGCAGGAAGCTCGATCCCCAGATCAGGGCCAGGGCTGCGAACTTCGCCTGCCACGGGACGAGGCGCCGAGCGGCCGACCCCGGCGAGACGCCTCCTGCGACAGCGCCGCCGACCGGGGTGGCCAGGGCGCTCTCGAGCGGCCCGGGCGTCGTGGTCTCAGACACGCGCACACCGTAGCCCGCCCGGCCTCGTCATCACTGCAGGGGCGGAGCTGGGGCTACGTTCGAGAGCATGGGCGACGAAGCGGCACCGGAGCGGCCGGCGACAGGACCGGACATCGTCATCGTCATGGGGGTGTCCGGCAGCGGGAAGACGACCCTCGCCAAGGGCATCTCGACGGTCATGCGCTGGGAGTTCGCCGAGGGCGATGCCTTCCACTCCGAGGCCAACGTGGAGAAGATGCGCAGCGGGCAGGCGCTCGTCGACGACGACCGCTGGCCCTGGCTGGAGGCGATCGGCAGCTGGATCAGCGCCAAGGAGGCCGCGGGGGAGTCTGCCGTCGTGACCTGCTCGGCGCTGCGTCGCGCCTACCGCGACGTCCTGCGCCGTGACCGCCCCCACGTGCGCTTCCTGCACGTCACGGCGCCCGCCGACCTCATCCGCGACCGCATGGAGCACCGACCCGGTCACTACATGCCCGCGTCACTGCTCCCGAGCCAGATCGCCACCCTCGAACCGTTGGGAGACGACGAACCGGGTATCTCGGTGACGAACGAGGGCACCGCCGCCCAGGTTCTCGATCGCGCCCTCACCGCGCTCGGTCTGCGAAAGGACAACCCGGCATGATCCTGCACCCGGTACTCGCACCCCTGAACCTCCCGTTCGCCCTTCCGGCGGACCCGCCGACGGTGCCGTACGCCGGCGACGGCCAGCTCGTCGCCGCCTGCATCCTCGGCATCCTCGCCGTGGTCCTGCTCATCACCCTCGGCAAGGTGCACCCGTTCCTGTCGCTCATGCTCGGCTCGGCGGTGCTCGGCGCGGTGGCGACGATGCCGCCGGGCGACGTCGTCTCGAGCTTCCTCGACGGCTTCGGCAGCACAGCGGGAGCGGTGGGCGTCCTCATCGCCCTCGGCGCGATGATCGGCAAGCTGCTCGAGGACTCGGGCGGGGCGAACCGCATCGTGTCGACGATCGTCGGCCGCGTCGGGCCGGGGCGGCTGCCCTGGGCCATGGCGCTCATCGCGGCGATCCTCGGCCTGCCGCTGTTCTTCGAGGTCGGGGTCGTGCTCCTCGTGCCGGTCGTCATCCTCGTGGCGCGCCGGACCGGACTGTCCCTCATGAAGATCGGCATCCCCGCCCTGGCCGGCCTCTCGGTCCTGCACGGCCTCGTGC
This sequence comes from Actinomycetes bacterium, assembly GCA_023451855.1. Taxonomy (GTDB): domain Bacteria; phylum Actinomycetota; class Actinomycetes; order Actinomycetales; family Dermatophilaceae; genus Monashia. The sequence goes on along the minus strand of JAEXXY010000166.1, from coordinate 2,560 downwards.
CACCCCACCCGGGCCCGCTGACCGCGATCGGCCTGCTCAACGCCGACCTCGGTCGCACCCTGCTGTACGGCATCATCATCGCGATCCCGACCGTCATCGTCGCCGGGCCCGTGCTCGCGCGCTACGTGGACCGGTGGGTTCCCAAGTACGTCGACGCCGACGCCCGCTTCCTGGAACCGGTGGGCGCCGGCGTGGGTGCCGGACGCGTCGGCGGTGCGGGCAGCTCCGACATCACCGACCCCGCGTTGGACCCTCGCGGCAGCGGTGGGTCGAACGCGCGGCTCGCGCGCAACGCACCCGGCAACGAGGAAGCGGCCCGAGGCCGCGGGGCGGCGGGGCCGGCCGCGACGTACGAGGACCTCGAGGCGCCGCTCGCCCCCGGGCGTCGGCGTGTCTCCTTCGCCGCCGCGATCATCGGCATCACGCTGCCGGTGGTGCTCATGCTCGTCGACGCCATCGTCAAGCTGCTCGTCACGGACAAGAAGAACGGCGTCCGCGCCGTCATCGACTTCTTCGGCACCCCCACGGTTGCCCTGCTCATCGCCGTCCTCTTCTGCTACGTCGTGCTCGGCCTCGGCTCCGGCATGGACAAGAACGAGGTCAGCGCCTCGGTGGGCGCGGCCCTGCCGCCCATCGCCGGCATCATCCTCATCGTCGCCGCCGGGGGTGGCTTCAAGCAGACGCTGATCGACGCGGGCATCGGCAACGTCATCAAGGACTGGGCCACCGGCGTCAACATCTCGGTGCTGCTGCTCGGATGGCTGGTGGCCGTGCTGATCCGGCTCGGCACCGGCTCGGCCACGGTGGCGACGATCACCGCCGCCGGCATCGTCGGCCCGCTCGCGTCGACGCTGTCGACCAGCCACCTGGCCCTGCTCGTGCTCGCGATCGGCTGCGGCTCGCTCTTCTTCAGCCACGTCAACGACGCCGGCTTCTGGCTCGTCAAGGAGTACTTCGGCCTCACCGTCGGGGAGACCATCAAGTCCTGGTCGGTGATGGAGACCGTCATCTCCGTGTTCGGCTTCGCGCTCGTCATGGCGTTGAGCCTCGTGGTCTAGGTCCGATCGGTAGTCCGCGCCAACCGTGCGGCCACGAATCCTCGCTGGCGCCAACGTTCGACGCGCCCCTCCCGTGGCAGTATCACCGGGTGCTGCGACTCACCGACTTCATCATCGACTGCCCCGACACGATGAGGCTGGCGGCCTTCTACTCCGAGGTGATGGGGCGCCCGGTCAAGGAGGGCAGCCACGGCAGCTGGGCCGGCATCCAGTGTGGCGATATCGAGCTGGCGTTCATCCTCGTGGAGGACTACCGCGCCCCGCAGTGGCCCGACGGCGAGCACCCCAAGCAGTTCCATCTCGACTTCGAGGTCGACGACATCGAGGCCGAGCAGGCCCGCGTCCTGGCCCTCGGCGCGACGCTTCGGCGGGACTCCGTCGGTCCCGACGGCTACGGCTGGCGCGTCTACACCGACCCCGTCGGCCATCCGTTCTGCCTCTGCCGCAACAAGGGCGTCACCTGGACCGAGCAGGGCCCCGTCTGGCCCACGGGTACGTAGAGTCCGCGACGCGTGTGCCCGCCCGGCGGAGCCCCCGAGCCCGTCGATGAGGAGCGGGCGAGAGCGCCGCTCTCAGGCGGTGCTGACGGTGCGGAACCCGATGTTGCCGGTCGAGGAGTCGGGCGTGTTCGAGGTGCGGGCCGCGTTGCGGTAGCGGTTGCAGTACGAGTCGTGGCACAGGTACGAGCCGCCGCGCATGACCCGTGCCACGCCGAACCCCGGGCCGGTGGGGTCCTGCTGCTCGCCGCGGCGCACTGCCAGCTCGTAGGTGCGCGGGTCGAACCAGTCCGCGCACCACTCCCAGACGTTGCCGACGGTCTGCCACAGGCCGAACCCGTTGGGCTGGAAGGAGTCTCCCGGGGCAGTGGTGAGGAAGCCGTCGCGCAGGGTGTTCGTCACCGGGAAGGGACCCTGCCAGATGTTGCACGGCCAGCCGTCCTCGTCCTCTGCCGGGACGTCGTCGCCCCAGGGGTATCGGGCGCCGTCCAGCCCGCCCCTCGAGGCGTACTCCCACTGTGCCTCCGTCGGCAGCTGCCGGCCTGCCCAGCGGGCGTACGCGTCGGCGTCGTTCCAGCTGACGTGCACCACGGGATGGTCAGCGAGCCCGTCGAGGTCCGAGAGCGGGCCGCCCGGGTGGCGCCAGTCGGCGCCGCGGACGCCGAGCCACCACGGCGTCCCGGCCGCGGACCCGGTCACGTCCTGCGCACGCGCCCGCACCGCGAGGTGGAAGACCGCGGAGATGCCGAACGTCTCGGCCTCGGTGCGGTGGCCGGTGTCCTCGACGAAGCGGGCGTAGTCGGCGTTGGTGACGCTGGTGGCATCGATCTCGAAGGGGGACAGGCGGACCGGGTGGACCGGAGTCTCCCCGTCGCCGGGCTTCCCGTCGCCGTGGGCGTCGCCCATGAGGTACCGCCCGCCCTCGATCTGCACCCGGTGGACCCGGTGGTCGCCGGGCGCCGGTCGGGCGCCGAGCCGTACCGGTGTCGGCCCTTGAGGACGGTG
>JAEXXY010000162.1 GCA_023451855.1 Actinomycetes bacterium | reverse complement strand
AGAGGCCGACCGGCTCGCGGCGCTGGCACCATGGGTCCACCAGTACAACCACCACCGGCCCCACTCAGCGATCGGGAAGGCCGCACCCATCACCAGGTTGGACAACCTGGCTGGGCATCACAGCTAGGCGTTGCCGATGCCCGATGACAGTCTCGATCGCGCGGTCGGCGGCCGGCAAGAGGTCGTGTCCCAACGGGGCACGCGTACGCATAGCCCTGGCCTTGCTCTCCACGACCAAGCACAGCCGCATTTGCTCCGTGAGGTCGACGAGGTGATTGGGCCGTAATCCCACCGGCTCGGGAGCGCCGGAGTGATCCGAAGCCGTCAATTCCTTGTCTGCCTCACCCCACAGGTTCACCAAGATGTTCTGCACGGGGCCGGCGTCGAGGTGTTGGGTGATCACTTCGCGGAAGTCGACGTATTCGGCGAACGGTGCAGGCGGCAGGGCACTGAGGTAGTCGAGCATCCGGGGATCTGCGACGCCCCATCGCTGTGATAGCTCTTGGGTGACGGCCGCCGGGGTCATCTTCTCGGCCATCCCTGCAGCAATCAATTCCGTGAAACACATCTCCGCCTCGCGCGCATCCGGAAGCCCTGCGGGCCATGGCCGGCTGTTGATCGCGTAGCGCACGTGGGAGAGCCACTCCCGATAAGAAATGAAGTCATGACCGGACAGCGCTGTGGAAACGGATTGCTCGAGGGCGTGTGGCCCCATGTCCTCATTGAACATGCGAACGGTGCGCGCGACCAGCAGAGCGCCTGGCAGCGGTGCTTCCCAACTCATGCCCGGCAGTTGCATGTCCTGCGCGACGTGAATCTCTGCCCACTGAACTAGCTCGCTGCTCATCCTCGCGGCCCAAAGCCATCGGAGGCGGTCGTACGAGTTCACAAGACGCCTCCTAGGCGATTGGGTGGGGAGCACATGACCGGCGTCCGTGCGCCGTCATGCTACGTCGCTTGGGCTGGTACGCCTCGAGTGGGCCACCCCGTCGTCGGCACTCTGGGCGCGGCGGCAAGGACGCTCCCGGGCCTCACCCCGGGCATGGTCGTGGAGTAGCAGCGCGCGACGGCGCCTGGTTCGCCCTCGTCGCGTGCGTCATCGAGGCAGACCCGGTCCTGGTGCAGCAGTGGCTGTCGGCCAACCTGCTCACGAGAGTCGGGTGATCGAAGGGTCGAGGTCCGCTGGGGGCCCCGTGCAAGCAGACACCAACCGAAAAGCACGCGGCTACCACTACGGCGATCCTTGCGGTTGGCATCTTCCTGCGCGGGCCCGGGCGGGGGTCTCACAAGAGGAACCCCACGCCCTGCGCGTTGCATGTCTTGTGTTGCGGGGAACCTCCGAGCACTCGTGCCAGCCGCACCCAGAAGCGCCCCAGCGCCACCGAGCCCTCTGCCGCAGTGAATCCCGCCTACTGGACCTCGTTCCCTGACGAGGCTCCACCGCCCTGAGGCCGAGACGCCCGTCCTCCTTCGGGAGGATGGCGGGCCTGGTCATCAGGGGAACAAACAAAGACCCCCACCGCAGAGGGTCTTCTGTTGTTTCCGTTGTGCGCCGACGTGGTGGCCACCTGCTTGGCAACCGGGTGCAGGGCGAGACCGCCTGGCCCCAGTTGGCACCAGGGGATGACCGGACAGGAGATGGCGGGTGTGGCGCGCCTCCGGACTCGTCCCACAACCGGACAGCGCCATAGCGTGCCCACGCCACGCCACGCCACGCCACGCCAGGCCAGGCCACGCCACGCCAGGCCACGCCACGCCAGGCCACGCGCGCCGCCGCCCCGCGACTGCCGGTCCTGTGCGGAGGGGCCGAAGCGCTACACACCTTTACCGCATGGGCAGAGACTTGAGCCATGTTCATGATCCCCCGCGGCGGCGCCGACGCCGACGACGTCGCTCCGTATGACGTTCCCCGAGGTACTTGTCCGAGCTGCGGCAGCGGTGCGGTCCGGCACCTTCGGATCGGGCTTGTGGTGGCACGGGAAGACGCGACCGAAACGCCCCCGTGGGTGGACTGGGTCGGTTGCGTGCACCCGGGCTACGACCGGCAATGCGAACCATGCGGTCTCACATGGAGCGCGGACGGCACCGGCGAGGACGTCGAACGGCACTAGACCTTTCGTTCCGGAAGCGCTGTAGCCCGCGGCACCACCTCTCAGTGGCTGGGCGAGGTCGGGCGAATCGAGGCGGTCCCGCGCCTGCGCGCTCTATCTTTGATGGCAGCGGAGCGGGGAGGACGGCAGCCATGATGTGGGGTCGGCTGATAGGGGGCATTGCCGTGGTGCTGTTGAGCGTGGCGATCGTCTTTGTCGCGTTCGGGTCCAGCATCGGCTCTGTGGAGTTGGCCATCGTGGCAGTGACGGCAGTGGCCGCGGTTGTGTTCGTCGTCCGACGTGCAAGCCCGCAGTAGGGGAGTGACATAGCCGCGATCGGTCTCACGGCCGCCCGCGCCCAGCATGCAGGCTCGGACCTGCGAATTCTTGTCGACTCGGCGGCGGCCCGGCCCCCGAGCCCGGGTTGCGCGAAAGGCGGAAGCGAGAGCTATGTCCAGACGGTTGGCGGCGCGCATCACTGCGGCCCTGGCAGCACTGTTTTGGGGCTTCTTCTTCTTCGGCGTCATCGATCTGTTGGTCCCGGTTCTGAAGACACCCGGTTTCTACGATTCTTACCTGCTGGAGACGGGCTGGGGTGTTCTGTACTTCGGCCTCGTCGGGCTGCCCTTGGCCTGCGTCGCTGTTCGGGTTTCGCTGGACTCGCCGATCGCTCAGGTCGCCGTCGCCGGTGTGGCGGTAGCAGTGGCGTCCATCGCGGCAACGACCTGGCAGCAGCTTCTTCCTGCCTCAGGTTTAATTGGCACGGCTGCGGTCATCGGCATCTTGTCCCGGCCTCCAACCGACCTTCACTCGCCTCGACGCTGGCGCCCAACCCGTCCGGATTCCCGCCGACGGTGGGCCATGCTGGTCATCGCGCTTGCGTCCCTTCCGCCTGCCGCGCTCCTTGCGTGGGACACCATTTCGGGGGCACGCGAGGGTCGCCCGCCGCGGGACGACATCACCTGGGAGCTTGATCACTGGCCAATGCAGGCTGGCCTTGCTCTTGCCCTACCATTGCTCGCTGCGTTGGCGTCCCTGGAACTGTCCGGGTGGCGCATCACCGCGTACACGACTGCCGCTGGCGCGGCGTGGCTGGGATGCTTTTCCGTGGTCTACCCCACCCATGCCGGCAGCCTGGGTGGAACGGGTGGCGTGCTCGCCCTCGTGCTGGCCACGTCCCTCGTCTTGGCGAGCGTGCTCCCGGACCGCTCGGATGCTCGGCGGGAGGACGGCGCACCGAGACGCTCCGGCTAAGGCAGGACTTCCCCGCCCGCCGCGCGCACGCGCTTGCATGGACCCAACCATCCGCCGGAGCCAAAAGGGAAACAACAAGAAACTCCACCGCGGTGGAGTTTCTTGTGTTCACGTTATTCGCCAGGGGAGTGGCGTCCTGTGTTCGCGGCGTGGACCCGGGTGCTCATTCGCGGGCGGGACCTTCCATTTGTCCGAGTGCCATCGTCAGCTCAGCCGAGGCAGGTGCGGCATTTGTCCGACTCCACGGGTACGTTGGGCGCCATGACAACCCTGGCACGGGCAGCTGTACCCCTGATTCTGGTGTCCTTGGCGGTGACTGGCTGCGGTACCGCGCCGGATCAGACCGCCGCCCCCTCACCCGTGGCGCCGTCGATGTCTACGTCCTCGATGTCGACGTCGGCCACAGCAAGCCCGGCTCCGTCAACCACGACTACGGCCACGGCTGCAGCGCGTGACGCGTCCTCGGTGGCTGCACACGTGAAGGCAGCCGTGCCGTCCGTGACCAAGGTCGTCACCATCACGGAGGACAACGACCCAAACAACAAGATCGGTCGTCCCGGCGGGTACGTGTCGGCCGCCACCTTGTACGACAAGGGCGTCTCCTGCTCCCAGCTCGGAGCTGAGTGCGGCGCAAGTGTCGAGGTCTGGCCCGACGCGGCGTCGGCCACGCAGCGCTCCCAGTACATCCTCGCGATCCTGAAGAGCGCCAACGGGGCCTTGGGGGAGGAGTACCACACCCAGAACGGACCGGTACTGCTGCGCGTCACAGGAAAGCTGAAGCCGTCGGTCGCCAAGAAGTATGAGGCCGCGTTCAGGCAGTGACCGCCGGCCAGGGGCTTCCCGTCGCGGTGAGCCGCGTGCGCGCAGGTGCCAACCAAAAGCACGCGGTACTACTACTCCGGCGTTCCTTGCGGTTGGCATCTGCATGCACGGACGCCGAGCCCGGGCGGCAGAGAGCACCCACCACCATCTGGCCCTGACTTAATGACCGCCGTGGACGGTGTATCCCTGCGCCCGCAACAGTTCGGCCACCGTGCGTTCGGCAAGGAGTGCGTCCTCTTCCGTTAGTAGGGGTGGCAGTTTCGGCAGCAGTTCGGGGCGCAGCTCACCGACGGTCACTCCCTCACGCTTGAAGACGCGGGCCGGCCGGATTCCGTCGGCGTGCTGGCGACGCCGTTCCGCAGGTCGAAACCAACTCTGGCCGACGTACACCTCGTTCGGGCCGAGCCCCAGAACGTCGATGACGTACACGCTCCATGGGTGCGGCGATCCGATCTCGACAACGTACGCGTCGTGGTCCGACAGGCTGCGTCTCCCGTCAGCCATCGGGAGGCGCTCGGCCTGGGTCACAGTTGAACTGGCCGGTACGGCGACGTGGTCGATGGTGTGGAGCCCGGCCAGCCGGTGCGGCAGGTCGCCCGTAACGACTTTCAACCCGAGGGCTGCCACGGCATCGAGGATTGCCTGGCGACCCGCGAGACTGCCCGCGTATTCACGCCCCATGAGGGCGTGGTTCCAATCGCCGCCCCAGACCGTGTTTCCGGCTGGTAGCACGGCCGTCAGCGCTGCGATCGCCGCATGCGTCTTCGAGGCGACGGTCCGACCGCGCCAGGGATGCCCGGTGCCGCAGGAGCGCCACGGGAGTACCGACGCACAGTAAGTCACTCCGTCGACGTCCGCAGCCACGCTCGCCGGATGTGGGTCGCAGTCCCACGAGCTTATGACGAGGTCATCCCGGGCGGCGACGGCGGCCCAGTGCCGGTCAGCCGTCATCAAATCCTTCGACCTGTGAATGCGGTATCCGGGTAGCTCCCTCACCCCCACGTGCAGCTCCGTCAGGAGCCAGACGTCACACGCGGCCGCGAGCAAGCGCTCCTCATGGCTTCGAGACCATCGACCTTCGAGGTTCCACGTGCCGACTCGCTTGAGATCTTCCCGTTTGGACACGCGCTGTGGCCTCTTCTCTGGATTAGGGGTAGCGATATCGACGAGGTTCCGAAGGACTGCAGCGGTTCTCCGTTGTGTGTGTCTTCATGGAGAGCGATCCCAGTGGTCATCGGGTCGGTTGGCCAAAATGATCGCCTCTGGCAGGCGATCAACCGATGAGGAGGGTGAGGTGGGCGTTTGCGAGCAGACGATGCAGGCACAAGTCCTCAACTGCACGCCGTCTTGGCGATGACTTGGCACACGACGCGGAACCTTATGGAGCCACCGAGCCCGGTGCCCCCGCCCCCGACGTCGATCGTGTTCACGCCTAGGACGTCGCCCTTGCGATCGAGTAGTGGTCCGCCGGAGTTGCCGTGATTGATGAGCGCGGAGGTCTGGTACCAGTCCTGCTCGATGCGCGAAATGATGCCGGTGGTGACGGTCCCTTCGAGACCGTACGGGGAGCCGATCGCGACGACGGGGTCGCCGACGGCCGCGGATGCGGCGACCTCAAGTGGTGCCAGCTTCGGCTTGATGTAGATAATCGCAAGGTCGTTGTAGGTGTCGTACTCGCCGAGCGTCGCGGCGAACTTGGTGCTTCCGTGCGAGGCATAGGGGTCTGGGCCGCCGACAAGCGTGCATTCGTCGACGACGTGCTCATTGGTCAGGATTGCCGTTTGGTAGCCGCTGGGGGAGGAGGCCTTGATGGCGAATCCTGACCCGAGAGCGGAGCCGCAGTGGACGGTAACGATGGAGGGCGTCGCCTTATCGGCGACGCTCTTCGTATCGAGCGTTGCCGCCTTTGCCTCCTGCTGCGCCTTGGTCGCCTTAGAGGCCTCTGTGTTGGCTTTCGACGCCTCAGTTCCCGCCTTGGACGCGGCGTCACTCGCACTCGCCGCGCTCTTACTGGCGGCCTTGCCTGCCGCCTCGGCCCCCGCCGCTCGTTTGCTCACGGTTCCGAGGTCAGTGCGCAGATCCTTGATTAGTGAGGCCTGGTGACTCAGAGCCGTCCTCAGCTCGCTGACCTTCTCATCGCCCTGACGTTGCTGCACGACGCCGTAGCCCACCGCTCCCAAGTTGACGAGGAGGAGCACGGCAACCACCCGGGACGCGACCCTTCCTCGGCCCCCGCTCGGCACGGGAGAAGGGGGATCGGGGAGCGGCGAACCGTTCAGCGTTTCCGGTTCACGAACAGGTTGATACGGACTGGTGCTCACGAGACCCTCCACACGGCAAATCTGGGCCTCGATATCCCGGGCCCCCTGTCCACCGATCGTGGCACTACCGGGTCGGGTGATTTGTCGTTATGGCCTTTTGATGCCGTCCTGCTTGGGGGCCGCAGGCAACGCTTTGGGCCAGATAATGGCCTCGCTTCGAGGGGGTGACGTGACCGGCGAGGTTGCAGCGCGACGACAAGACCCGCAGCGAGAATGGTCTCGTGAGCGTCCTCGCAGCGATCCCTCTCGTCACCGGCAAGCACCGCAACCGAGCCCTCGCAGCTGCCCGGCATTCCCGCGCCGTCCAGCTGGCGACGGAGGGACGCACCTACCAAGAAATCGCCGATGAGCTCGGCTACGCCAACCGTGGAACGGTGCACCACATCGTCCACGACGCGCTGGCCCGCGACCGCAAGGACGCCGTCGAGGATCACCAGCGGATCGAGCTGGCACGGCTCGACGCGCTGCAGGCGGCACTGTGGGATAAGGCCATGGCTGGCGACGTGGAGGCGGCCCGGGAGGTCCGCGCGGTGATCATGGCCCGGTGCCGGCTACTCGGGTTGGACCATCGGGCGAAGCGGCCGAAGGCGTGGGCACCTCAGACGGTGGTGCTGTCCGCCGAGGACCGTGAGGCGCTCGGGGTCTGAGGCGCTCGGGGTCTGAGGCGCCAGGCGTGTTGCATGTCATGGGTTGCAGGTGGTGTGCCGTGGGCTCCAGCATCTGCCTGAGATCAGGACAAGACGACAGCCGACAATCGTCCTATGACTGCTTCCATGCGCAACACCGTTGCTGACGCCGATATCGAGACCGTACGCGGTGCGAAGCGCTGCCGCTCGGCACAGCGTTCGTTGGGCTCCCTGCCGTGGGCGGCTCGAAGTCAACCAAAGCGCGCAAGTAGGGGCTAGATTCTCGTCGCACGGGCAGGACGCACTGGGACAGGGGGATCGGATGCGCGTCGAACTGCTGCACCCTCCCGGCGCAAGGTCCTGCCGGGACGACGACGGAGACCCGGGGCTGGGCGGGGTGTGGGTTGACGCTGAGGATCTGGCTCGCGAGGGTGGTCCGCGTCAGAGCCTTGCTCGGTGTCTGAGCGGCCTGAATCCCGTTGTCCGAGCACACGTGTTCGCCGAATTGACGACCCTCGTCTTGGGGGCCGTGCGCGGTGAGCTCACCTTCTGGGACTACGAAGCCAAGGCCGGCCAGGTCAAGCAGATGGTCTCCAAGAGGCGAGTGCTCGAGATACGGTTCACGGGGCAGATCGACCCTGAGGGTGGGCATCGGCACATCCGGTTGTACTTCACCGAGCCACGACACCATCCGGTCCTCCTCGCGCTCCTGCTGGAGTGGAAGGCGGATGACCCCGACGGCAAGCCCGAGCAGCAGAGGCACATCCTTGAGGCGGACCGGCGCATCGATCGGCACTACGCCACGTGCCCGTAACGGGAACATCTCACCTTGCGAAACCGTATACACCCACATTAGGTCTGGGTAATACTTCCCATATGGAGGGTCCTATGGAGCAGGGCGTTGAGGCGGAGATCGCCGCTTGGCTGGGCGCGGATCTCGAAGATCCCGTCCAACGGCTCGCGAACGACCTGGCGCGGTCAGACCGAGAGTTCCTTGACGAACTGATCGCCTACCGGCGCCGGGAGCTGACGCAGGCCGAGGTTGCAGAGCGGATGGGCGTCTCCCAGAGCGCTGTCTCGCAGTTCGAGGCCGGCGACCGCGACCCCCAACTGTCGACCGTGCGCCGCTACGCCCTTGCCATCGGCGTGATGGTCAAGCACCGGGTAGTGGAGCCCGGTCGAGCCGAGTTGATCCGTGATGACGCACTCAAGGCCGTGGCGGACCTACGGCTCAGACTCTTTCATGACGTGATGGGCGACATGCGGTCCCCTTGGTTCACGATCCGACCAGATATCGCATGCCTGTGGCGTGAAGGCCGTGAGGCGGGCGCCGTGGTGGAGGTCGATGCCGAGGGGGCACACCTGGCCGCTCGGTTGGCGCGATGACTCTGCTGCATCAACCTCAGTCCGCTGACGTGCCGTGGCCCTCCGACGCGCCTGATGCGCGTCTTGGGGGACTCCTTCTCCTTGATTCGTCAGTGCAGCCCGCCGTACCGGCGCCCCCCGAGGAGGACCGTGAGCAGGGCGTAGACTCGACCGTTCAAAGAGACTGGAACGTCTACTTGGTTCGACTGCCGAGCACCCCTGCGGGCCGAGAGTATGGCCTCATAGGTGAATTGTTCATCTGTGAGAAGGATTGGCACTTGAAGGTCAGCGCCCTGACCCCTCTGCAACTAAGGGGAGCGCTACAGGAGGAGGCGCACGGCTTGGGCCCGGAAGCCCTGACTGAACGTTATGGCCCTTGGGCGACTCATGTGTTGTGGGATTTCGTAGCGCAGCACGCCCGCATGCTGGCTGCTGGTGTGCTACGGACCTTCGACCTACCTTCCGAGAGCCCTCCCGCGGAGTATGGGGTTCCGGATTACCTCCGCCCGACAGACCCGGACTGACGTTCCGGTGAGACGGCCCGGCCTCGGGGTCGGCTGATCGGTGCCCCACGCAAGAGATGGAGCAGTGGGCCTCTGACTTGCAAGTCCCGCGCCGGGTCACGATGCCCGGACTGGAGTTCCCTTGCGATGAAGGTCAATATGCGGAAGATATAGGGCCTGGTTAGGTGGCACCGTCTGCTGCCGCGCGTCGAGGACCTGATGGAAGTTGGGCGAGCCGCCGACCAGACGTCGACACTGCGGACCCGACCGTTGCAAGCAAGCCGCCACGTCGGCCGAGGCCATACCGGTCCTAGCCGGCCCAGCGACCGCGCTGAGAGTCACACTTCGGTTGGGACGGCCCGAAAAGCGATGTGATCGGAGCGAAAGAGGATCTGGAAGCCTGCCGGCTGCGTATCCTCCGAACACCCCGCCATCCCCTGCTGGAGGTTTGCATGCAAATTGCGTTTCACGACGAGACCGGAGCCCTAGCAGGCTCTGTGGAGTACCTTCGTGCTCTGACGGGGCCCGTGGCGGCGGCTTTCGAGAGAGTGCGCGGGCGTACCGCCGCGCATACGACTCCGGTCGTTTTAGAAAGCCATGCGGCGCATGAGAGTCGATTCCCACCCGCAGCTGGCGAACTCGCAGACCTTGAGGAAGGAGCGCCACTGTTTGAGCCAAGCGGCACCATCGGCCTCGACACCTGGAGCACCGCGACGCTCGGGGTCACCACGATATGCGCGCCAGAACTCAGACTGCCTGCGGAGATCGCCCTCAACTCTGTAGCAGTGCTCGTCGACGTCGAAGGTATTCAGCAAACGGCGGGCGATCTGGGAGTTGATGAACTGGCGCTTCTTGGCGTCACTTTCATCCATGAGTTGGCACACGTCAATCACGGGCACGCGGCCAAGCAGGGCGGCGCAAGCCATGGCTGGTATGCCGAGGGAGAGGCGCAGCGCGATACGGTTGCTGTTCTGCGGGAGCTTGTAAATCACGAGCGGTACAGCACGATCGCGGTCGAAATGCTTCGTGCCATGGTCGCATTGGCGGCGTATCAACCCCCTGCGTATCAGCACTTCGACACTTCATCAGCCGAGCGCAACGGTCTCCTGGCCTTAGATCGGCAATCACGTATCTTCATGGCGCGCTCCGCGGCGAGGTCGTTCGCGCATCTCTCGGAGGTAGATCTCGTAGAAGAGCCATTTTCCGCGCCCGTTCCCCGGATCGGCGACGAGGTGTACCTCGTCGACGGCGAACTCGTCGCTGGCCCGTACCGTGTCGTGGCCCTGCCAGAACTCCCACGCTTGCGTCGCAAGAAACAAGCTGACGCGGCCGCTGCGATGGGCAAACCAACGTGGGCGCTGATGAAGCCCATGAGTCACACAGGCGTGGGAAAGGCGGGGATATGGGCCTCGCACGCCGGATGCAAACGCATTAGTGGGCTTGATGTCGCCGCTCTGAAGCTTGCCACCGGCGTAGAGTGCGCGCGCCTCCTCGACGCGCAGCGACAGCGTGCCCAGGATGAGCACGAGCGTTCCGTCGACGAGTTCGTTCAGGATCTCGAGAGGGCAGGGGCGTCGCAGGAGTCGATTAGGGACTTGCGGCGCGATGCGGTGTTCAGCTCGGAATCGTGCTGACCTGCAGGTTGAGCTTCGATGGCGCAACACCGCCTGCACATGGAACCGGCGTGACGCTGAGCATCCGCCGGCGCATCACCAGCAGCCATAACCTCATCAGTTGGGAGAAGCTGGCAGGCCCGCCCGCTGTGAGGATCGAATCGCCGAGTCTTCTGCAGGTCGCGACGGCTCGCCCTTGGTCGCGCCGGCTGCCCGTCGGGCTACTTCTTTTTGGAAGCAGCGCTCGAGGGCAACCTCGGCCAGGCGCTCAATGGCCTTCAGCGGCAGGCGCAGCATCAAACTGAACGCAGGCGGCCATCAGTACTCGTTGCGGAGGAGGGGTGAAAGGCGCGTAGGTCATGGTGGGCACATCAGCGAGACCGACCACCGCTTGTCTCCAGGTTTCGCTCCGCCTTCGGGAGCACAGCATGCTGAGCGATGCCGAAGTCGACGTGGTGGTTCTTATCGATGAGAGATTTCGCGTCTGGTGCGGACCGGTTGCCGAGCGGCCACTCCAAGGGGTGACGGCCGCTGCTCTTGACCTACCGACATTCTGGCACGGAGCGCCCACCGTGGGCAGATGGTGAGGCTCTGCGCGCGTCGCGCCACATGACGTCCAGGGGCGCCCATGGGCGTTGCGGACTTCATAGCCGGCTGCGTATTGGAAAGCGCCACTGAATTTGCGGATCCGCGGACCAGAGATCACTGTTGAAGTCGATCTATCGGACGACGAGGACCCCCCTGAAGGGCGGATCTATCCGAGGCACAGCGGCGTCGTGCTGGCCCGAGTGATGGAGCCGTTTCAGCGATGGCACATGGACCAGGACTACGGCGACTACTTGGAATGAGCGTGTCGACCGCGAGACGTTCATTCACTAGGCCCTCGGGGGACAAGCGCATGGCTCGACGCGGTGGGAGCGGCTCCGGGGAGGGCGCGCCATGGCGGGTGATGTGGGGGCGGGACCAAGAGGCCCGCGCCCTCGGTCTCCCCGGATCGTGCTCCCAGTCAGCCGAGGTTTGGAAGACCGGTACACCAATCTGCTTACTCGGTCGAGCACGAATGGCCGCCGACTCTCAAGGCAGCCGCACCTGCCAAGCGATTGGTTCTCTGACGAGGTCGGCGCCTGGGCATGCCGGGCCGGTGAGTACCTGTAAGCGCGGCTGGTCTCCCTCCACATCGCTCACCAGGTAGAGGAAGTAGTGGGACATGTGCTCTTCAGCAGCGCTCCACTCATTCTTTGTGATTACGAAAGACGCCATGGATCGGCCGACGGCGCCCTTGACCTCCACGCAGTGCCTGATCCCATCTCGGACGTATGAGAGGTCGTAGCCAGGCGTCTCGCCCAAGGCAGCATGATGAATGACCGTCGCATTAGCTGGCGACCCCAGTGTCTCTATTAGGTGGTCCCTGACCAGCGCTTCGGCCCGGTCGCCGATCTGCTTCTCTCTACCTGCCCGACGTATGGACTTGAGCTGCACGTCACCCGAAGTCCCGCGCGGATCAGTGGGGATCAACACGACGCCCTCAGTGAGGTGCCTCGTGCGAGGTTGCCTTGGCTGTTGCGCATCGTCCGGAGCGGCCTCGTTTGGCGTTGTCAGGAGTTCCTCCACCGCCTCGACAAGATCTTCATCGGACCGGACAGCCCACGTAGCCAACACATGGTCCTCAACAACCGACAGACGGTTGGGTCCACCACCAGGGGCCCTCCACCCGACCCTGATCCCGCCGAGGTGACTGTCGAAGGCATCCCGAGTGTTCTTCAGCGACCTCCCAAACGGCGTGGCCTCCCTCCCTTCGCCGCAGGAAGGTCGAAACATCTCGTACGCCTCGTGCCAACGTCTCACGCTAAGGGCGGCGGGTGGGCTGCCGTCGGCCTGCGTCAGGCGACTAAGGAAGTACCCAGCCAAAACCATCGCTTGACTTCGTGGCTGGCCGGCTCCCCGCTTCCGGCCGGGGAAAGCGTCTTCGGTCCTGTCCTCGATTGCCATAGATCGATCTTGCCGGAAACGAAGGCCATAACGACCACGACCCGCACCCAAGTCGTGTGGACCTCCATGGCTTCACCTGTGCCACCTTCACTCGCTCGAACGAAGAGGCCGCTCCCCGTGGACCGTTTGCTGACCACCGATCGGTCCCGAGATGTGAGCGGAGATGTGTGCCGCCCGTCCGGGTGCTGCAGTCACTGCGTGCCCTGCGGCGCCCTGCCCAAAGTCCTGGCTACGATCTCTCCGATCTGTCGGGCGAGAAACGGGGGTACCGCGTTCCCGACTTGGTGGTACTGCTTAGTACGTGTGCCGACGAAGTAGTAGTTATCGGGGAAGGTCTGCAGGCGAGCGGCCTCACGTACGGTCAAACTGCGCATCTGGAGCGGGTCGTAGTGAATAAAGTAGTGGCCGTCCTTGGAGATGTGCGAGGTCACAGTGGCACTTGGGCCCTTTGGCGCCTGCACTCTAAACCGGTCTGTGAAGGGCACGCTGTCCGCGTCCAGATTGCTGTGCTTTGGCCTCAGCTTGGGAGGAAACTCGCCAACATGGAGCTTCTTCCCCTGCTGCCGCTTGAAGGCCAAGAATGCATACCGCGCCAGATCGAGTTGCATATGGTGACGCGACTCGTGCTGTGAGATGCCGTTCAGTCGATGAGCGGAGATCCATGCACCCAATTCACCGTCAAGGCGTGGTGTGTACGCGCCGATATGTCCACGCGACAGCGAGGGCACCGAGATCTGGCGGGGGAGATCCACCGCGGCCTCCCTACCGGCCAGGCGCAGCGCGTCTACCCAGTCCGAGTCGCTGTCTCGACTCCTGGGGCTCACTCCAGACCGGATCCGAGGCATGTCGTCGATTACTGACTCAACCGATACTTCTGGCCTTTCTCTCAGAGGCGAGAACAGCGACGTGTCGATGTCACTTCGAAATCCCAAAAGGATGACGCGATGTCTGGCTTGTGGAACGCCGTACCTCTCCGCCCTTACGATGAAGTCGGAAGGAGAGAGGTCGTCGGACTCTCCCTCAACGACACAGGACCTGAGGACGTACTCCAGGCCAGGGGCAGGGTGTGTCAAATCGGACTCGATGGCCTTGAACACGGGGCCGCCACCATGACGAGAGGACAGGAGCCCCTTGACATTCTCCATCACGAAGACATGGGGCCGAAACCTCCCGATAAGGTGCAGGTATTCGCGGTAAAGAGTGTGCTTGTGGTCATCTTGAAAAGCTACGTCGTGCTTTCGCCGCGACCTTCCGACCAGCGAATATGCTTGGCAGGGCGGTCCTCCGATGAGCACCCAGGGCTCATCTTTATCCAAGGTATCCTTCAGTGCGGCCTCGACCACCTTGTCCGAGATCTCACGGGTGTTCTCACTCAGCTCGTGCTGGTGCACCTCATCGAGAGCGTGGTCCCAAGCTGCTTTGAATGAGGGATGAGAGATGAGTCGATCATGGGTTGCCTGACCAGAGACATAGTCCTGGTAAATGTCGGGGAGTCGGCCATCGATGTCGATCGACGTCCTAAGGGCTGCCCGGAGGCGAAGGGTTTCCACCGCCTCCTTGTCCATCTCGATGGATGCGACGGTATTGAAGACACGCCCGCTCTGATCGATGACTCCGGAGAAGCCTTCGTTCAGCCCTCCGGGGCCTGCGAAGACGTCTACAACCGGGATCGCACCCATGCGCACCTCTCTGTCAGTGAATCCGCCTAGCTGCAGGCAGTGGTAGCCCCAGGGTACCCGTGGGAGCCGACACTCCTGCTACCGGCCCTCGGAGGGAGCTACGCCGCCTCTGGCGCCGCCTACCCTAGGGCTGCTCCCGGGTGATACTCGCCCGGGAGGGCCCCGCTAAGCTGGGGCAATGGCGTCACGCGAGTCATGGGCCTCCTCGCCGGCGGCACGCGCGACGATGCAGGCCAACCGCGGTCGGGACACCGGGCCAGAGCTCTCCTTGCGACGTGCTGTACACGCGCGAGGCCTGCGCTACTTCGTGAACCGTCGTCCCTTGCCGGGCCTACGACGCACCGCCGATTTGGTGTTTCCAACCTTGAAGGTGGCTGTTTTCGTGGACGGTTGTTTTTGGCATGGCTGCCCGCTACACCACAATTACTCCAAAACCAACGCTGGCTTCTGGGCGAAGAAGGTTCGGGTGAATCGTGAGAGAGACGCCGAAACGAACGCCCTTCTCATGGAGCAGGGGTGGAAAGTGCTCCGGATCTGGGAACACATGACCGTAGATGAGGCCGCCGACCTGGTGTGTGAGGAAGTGCATTCAGCGCGCAAGGCCAAAATCGGGAGTTCGCCAGTCGGAGCGTCGTCTCCACGCGGCCCCAATCTGCAGGGGGTCAAGAGCGGACGCAGGTAGGACGTACGCCGGCGGGGCCTCAGGTGTCACGTGAAGTGATGCACTGCTGTGGAGGATCTCATGGCCGTGGCCCGAGCTAGGTGAGCGCGCGGCGCCACTACGAGCGCATATGCCGAGCTCAGACAGCCGGGCCGATCAGCTGGGTGGCGGCTCCGGTCTACCCCCGTCCCGCTGGAGCCAGTTGTATCTGGGGACAATGGCCGCGACCGGACTTTTACGCAGCAAGTTGGGCGAGCTCGGCTTGGACGATTGACATCAGGGAGCCACTCATCGACGGGCGAGCCTGACGGCTTGGCGATCTTCGACGCCCCATGGCTGGGACGTATCAGCCGTACACGGAGCCGCACCGGCTTTACCGGCCGACTTCCCGCTTGCCGATCGAACCCAGTAGAACCCGAAGCCGGGCAACGCGCGACCCCCTACTCGGTTGCCAAGTCGGGACGTCCTCTACGGCTGATCCGAACTGACCAGATCATGGCCTTGGGTTTCCGGCTGGGCACGGTGGCTCCTGCCAGCCGTCATTTAGCCCTTTGACATAGGCACCGAGAAGGACTCTGGAGCCGGTCAGGTCCATCACTGCGCGACGTCCCCTGGTCATCTCCGTCAATAGGCGGCCCTCCAAGGTGTTGAGGTTGGCCGAGGCCGATTCTCGCAGATAAGCGTGGAGATCACGCCAAGTGGACTCCTCGATCCCCTCAACATGGAGCCAAGCTTCCACCGCGGGGTCGAAGCGAGAGTTTATGGTCACTTCACGCTCACCTCGCCTGTTGAGCTTGATGGGCAGGCACTCGCCCAAGAACGCCTCGCTCAGCTTGTACGGGGTGTCTGCCAGGCGCTTCCACGCGGCCTCACGCTTCGCCCACTCGGTGACGTTCACCACGAGCCTGTCATCCGCCGTGAGGATGCTCAAGGCAAGGCGCGCAATAGAGACGGCCTCCGCAAGCATCGCTGGGCCCACCTGTTGGCGTTCCCAGACCGTAAGGAGGTCGAAGGATGCCGCACGCGGCTCGCGTCCGATCTCGCGAGCCAGCTTGGCGACTGTGTATGTCGTAAGGTTCGCCAAGTAACCCGACTCGTACCAAGGTGCCTTGGCAATCGCCGACCTGACTGCGTTGAACAGGATGGCCTTGGCCACGAGCCGTTTGAAGTACCCCTCGGAGAAGTGGCCCGGGTCTTTCTGGAACTTGTCGGCCACGACGCTGGCGAACGCCTTAAAGTTCTTTTGGGCTCCCGCACTCACGAGGTGCGGCTGCTGCTCCCACGTCACCACGTACTTGGCCGCATCGGTCTTGGTGATGACTTGGTTTCGAGGGAACTGTGCCTCGAACTTTCTCTGCTCACCCAACGATCGACGGTTTCGCTCGTTCAGGTACTGGCCGCGGGTCCGCTCGTAGTACCACTTCGTCTGGAAGTTCACACCAGGCCCCGCCGGAGCGAGGACCTTCTTCGAAAGTCCCTCCATCATGACGTGGAACGGGCTGTTGGAGAAGAAGTCATCCTCTCGAACGGCATTCTGACTATTGGCGTATCGGCTGATGAGCGGCACCATCTCCACGGCCTCCTCCGGTGACACGACGACGAGCTTCATCTGCACGAAGACGTCCTTCAAGGACGTGTCCCGGTTGGCTTGGGTCGCATAGAAGAGGGAGGCCGTCGTCTGTCCGCCGTTGACGATCTGGAGGTCGGTGATGTCGGTGATCAAACCATCGCAGTACTGGACGCCGGAGGCCGTGGCACTGATTCCATTGTTGTAGGCGAGGAAGTGACCGGGCTCCTGCATCACCGTTTCCCTTATGCCGCGGTTGATCTTCCCTCGGATCGTCAGGAACGACCGTACGTTTCCCTCGAGCAACCTGCTCCCGTGCTTTGCATACAACGAGGCGAGAAGGCCACCCGGAACGGCGGCTAAGTAGGTCGTGATGTCGCGAGAACTGTCCTCGACACGCAACGCCGGGATGCCTGCCACACCCCACTCCCGCAGCGGCAGCTCGAGCGCCTCTCGTCCTTGCGAGGACTCGTGGATCTGAAGGAATCGGGCCATGTCCCAGATGTGAAATTCCGTTGGGGTGCCGTCCACGGAACTCGACTCGACAGCCCTGGCGCGGGAACTGAGAACTGAATCCGTGAGCAGGTAGAGCCGGAAGCGGCTGACCTTGTGCTCGACGTGCCGGGCACCGATATCGCGCAGCTCGCGCAGCGTCTGAGCCAGCTGGTACTCCGCCGAGGATGGCTCGCGATCGACGATAAAATCTCCGGACAGTGCCTCTGTGAGGAACTGCTCCAAGGCCCGTAAGGACGCCAACGCATCGGTATAGGTGAGAGTGGGCACGGCAGCACCTCCAGTGAAGTGCTGAACGAATAAGGAGACCGACCGATCCTGCTCGTCATGTGCATATCCATGGACTGCCAAGGATTGACGACGACGCCCCGAACCGGTGAACGACAAGCGATCGACATAGCCGACCTCGTTCGCGCCGATCATCAGGTCGCAGGTCTCCTCTAGGAAGGCATCGGAGGTGAAGATCCCATCGACTGAGGCGCGTGTGGCGGCGCGATTGAGTAGATCGGCTCGGAACTCCTCGACATCCATGTCAATTCACCATCTCGTCGTGCGTGCGGAACGGCTCGATCGCAGACAAGTCGATCTGATATCTGACGCGGCCCAAACTCTGAGCGATCAACGACGCCCGTATGGCCGGGAAGTCGGGGACGACCGCGTAGGACGAGACCCGGGAAACCACGAAGTGCGTGTCCTCGTAGAACGAGTCCGTCAAGTCCACCCCGAGCCGAGACAAGCGCTGTTCGAAGCCCTCCCAGCTCTCGCCACAGGAGGACAGACCAGTCCGAACACGCCCTACGAGCTGGACCAGGTTCACAGCGCCGAGGGCGCTTTCATCGGAGTTCGAGATCCGCACTACAAGCAGTTGCAGGTCCTCGACGTCAAGCTGATGCTCCGATGAGACCTTCAGTCGGACGGTGCTCGGGCCAATGGCCTTCACTTCGTGATGTCCGTCGGCCGCGAAGAAGAAGTCCTGCGGTAGACCCATCGGGCCTAGCCACCCCTCGACGGCACCAGCAATCCCATGCACGGCGCTGAATCGACCCAGCAGGAGCCACAGTTCCCCTACCAAGCCGCGCAACTCCTCCATGGACATTCGCTTGGCCGGGCGGGCCGTTAGGAGTCGGCGCCACTCATCGATGACGACTCCTACACGGTCCAACGCTGCCGCCTCGCTCGACGCGCGAGCCGAGCGCGCGTGCACGTCGTCTGCTAGGCGGAGGAGAACTTCGTCGAACTTCCGGTCCTGCAGTGTGAACACAAGGTTCCATTTGTTGCCGGCATCTTGGCGCCGCTCGACGAGAACTACATCCGAGAGTTGTGGCCTAGGCGGTTTGGCCTCGGACCGTATGACCATCCGCGCCGCCCCGGCTTCAGTCGTGCCCACGAAAATCTCCAGCGGGTGCCCGGCGTCGGCGAGGTGCAGTCCATGGTCTGAAGACGTCAGATAGCCTCGCCATACGTCGATTAGAGTCATTTCACTCGTCCAAGTCGTCGGCGTCGAAAGCACTGATGCTGTAATCCTCGGCGAATTCCTCGATGGCGGGTCCGTTCAGCCAATATTGGACGTCCCCAGCCTTTGAGCCCGGCTCGCCTGGAATCGCAAGCTTCAGCGCCACAAGACCGTGAACGTCACGCGCCTGTACCGACGCCCATGCCCTCTGAGCGCGTTGCAGCTCCTCCTCGGCGCCGGCCTCGCCGAGCAGCGCCTTTGCTTCGACGCCGTCGAAGCTCGGTTCAAGAGGGTAAATGAGTAGCGTCGGATTGGGCAGTCTCGCGTAAACATCCGGCTCTGTCAGGGCTTCTCCA
>JAEXXY010000114.1 GCA_023451855.1 Actinomycetes bacterium | reverse complement strand
ACCTCGGACCCGCCGCCGTCGTGCTCGTCGCCTTCCTCGGCGTCGGCCGCGAGGGCCTCGAGACCGCGATCTTCTTCTACGCCACCACCGAGGCGGCCGGACGCGGCAACAGCCAGCCGCTGCTCGGCTGGGTCATCGGCCTCGCCGGCGCCATCGTCCTCGGCTGGCTCATCTACCGCGGCGCCGTGCGCATCAACCTCGCGAGGTTCTTCCGCTACACCGGCGTCCTGCTCGTCCTCGTCGCGGCCGGCATCCTCGCCTACGGCCTGCACGACCTCCAGGAGGCCGGCATCCTGCCCGGGCTGGGCAGCCTCGCCTTCGACGTCAGCGCGACGATCAGCCCCGACAGCTGGTACGGCGCCCTCCTCAAGGGCATCTTCAACTTCTCGCCGAACACGACGTGGCTCCAGGCCGTCGCGTGGACGCTCTACGTCGCCGTCGTCCTCACTCTCTTCCTGCGCCCGGTCAAGACGCCGCCGAAGCCCGTCGCCGCCGACGCGCCCCGGACGCCGCTCGCCGCCTGACGCGTCCGCCCCACCGGCCCCGGCCGACCACCCGCTGCTCAGACCCACGCCGCGCCCGCAGCATCTCCCGGCGCGCCACACCACAGGAGAACCATGCCTCGCCCTGCCCTGCGCCTCGCGACGGCCGTCGCCCCCGTCGCCGTCGCCGCCCTGGCCCTGACGGCCTGCTCCGGCTCGACCGGCGGGTCCGGCTCCACGGCCGCCGGCGCCATCACCGTCAACGCCACCGACACGGCGTGCGAGCTGAGCGCCACGACGGCCAAGGCGGGAACGGTCACCTTCGAGATCACGAACGCCGGCACCAAGGTCAACGAGTTCTACCTGTATGCCGCGGGTGACCGCATCGTCTCCGAGGTCGAGAACATCGCGCCGGGCCTCTCGCGCGAGCTCAAGGTCGAGATCGCCGAGCCGGGTACCTTCACGACGGCGTGCAAGCCGGGCATGGTCGGCGACGGCATCCGCGGGTCCTTCACCGTCACCGGCAGGGCCACGGCGGGCAGCGCCGACGCCAAGGTCAGCAAGGCCATCGCCGACTACCGGGCGTTCGTCGCGAGCGAGGCCGACGCGCTCGAGACGCAGACCGCCGCGTTCGTCGCCGCGGTCAAGGCCGGCGACGTCGAGAAGGCCAAGGCGCTCTACCCCGAGGCCCGCCACCCCTGGGAGAGCATCGAGCCCGTCGCCGAGAGCTTCGGCGACCTCGACCCCAGGATCGACGGCCGCGAGGACGTCACCGCCGAGGGGATGGCCTTCACCGGCTACCACCGCCTCGAGAAGGACCTCTGGACCGACGGCCTGCAGAAGGACTCCGCCGCCATCGCCGACCGGCTGCTCGCCGACGTCAGGCAGATCGTCGCGAAGAGCAAGACCGTCGAGCCGACGGCGCTGTCGATCGCCAACGGGGCCAAGGCCCTGCTCGACGAGGTCGCCACCGGCAAGGTCACGGGCGAGGAGGAGCGGTACTCCCACACCGACCTCTGGGACTTCGACGGCAACCTCGAGGGCTCCGAGCAGGCGCTCGCGACGCTGCGGCCGGTCATCACCGAGCGCGACCCCGCCCTGCAGAGGGCCCTCGACGAGAAGTTCACGGCGCTGTCCACGATGCTGGACAGCCACCGTGCGAACGGGGCGTTCGTCAGCTACACCGCCCTGTCCGCCGCCCAGGTCAAGGACCTCACCGTCGCCCTCGACGCGCTGAGCGAGCAGGTCGCCAAGGTGCCGGGCATCGTGGAGGCGAAGTGACGCCGACCGCACCGCATCCGGGCACGCCGAGCCGCCGCCACGTCCTCGGGGCGACCGGCGTGGCGGCCGCCGGTGCCGCTGTCGGTGCTGTCGCCGGTGCAGGTGCCGGGTGGGCCGCTGGACGCTCGAGGGGTACCGACGCGTCAGGCGCCTCGGGGGTGGATCCCTCCGCCGCGTCGGGTGCGGCGCTCGATGCCCCGGTGCCCTTCCGTGGTGCACACCAGGCCGGCATCGTCACGCCGGCGCAGGACCGCCTCCACTTCGTCGCTCTCGACGTCGTGACAACGGATCGCGACGAGCTGGCCCGGATGCTGCAGGAGTGGACCCGCGCCGCCGAGCGGATGACGGCCGGTGCGGAGGCGGCGCCCGGCGGGCTCGTCGGTGGCGGGCCGTACCAGGCACCGGCCGACACGGGTGAGGCCTACGGGCTCGCGGCCTCGGGCCTGACCATCACCATCGGCTACGGACCATCGCTCTTCGACGCCCGGTTCGGCCTCGCGAACCGCAAACCCGCCGCGCTGCGCGACCTGCCGGCCTTCCGGGGCGACGCGCTCGACCCGAAGCGGTCCGGCGGCGACCTCTGCATCCAGGCCTGTGCCAACGACCCTCAGGTCGCGGTCCACGCTGTGCGCAACCTCGTGCGGCTCGGCTTCGGCGTCGTGTCGGTGCGCTGGTCCCAGCTGGGGTTCGGCCGCACGTCGTCGACCTCGACGTCGCAGGCCACGCCGCGGAACATGTTCGGGTTCAAGGACGGCACGGCCAACATCAAGGCCGAGGAGGCGGATGCGCTCGCGGAGCACGTGTGGGTGGCGCCGGGCGACGAGCCGGGAACCGCGACGACCGGCAGTGCGTGGATGGCCGGGGGCAGCTACCTCGTCGCGCGCCGCATCCGGATGCACATCGAGGTCTGGGACCGCTCGACCCTCCAGGACCAGGAGGACACGATCGGCCGCGACAAGAAGGACGGCGCGCCCTTGGGCCAGACCGGGGAGCTCACCGAGCCCGACTTCGCGCGGACCGGCCCCGACGGCGCGCCCGTGATCCCGCTCGCCTCGCACGTGCGCCTGGCGCACCCGACGAACCTCGGCGGCGTCCGCATCCTGCGCCGCGGCTACAACTTCACCGACGGCACGGATGGCGTCGGGCATCTCGACGCCGGGCTCTTCTTCATCGCGTTCGTCCGCGACGTGCAGAAGCAGTTCGTGCCGATGCAGCGGGCCCTCGCCGCGAAGGACGCGCTCAACGAGTACGTCGAGCACACCGGGTCGGCCGTCTTCGCGTGCCCGCCCGGTCTCAGGGACGGGGAGCACTGGGGCCAGGCGCTGTTCGCCTGACCGGGGTCGGCCGCGGTTCGCCCATCCAGCGCGCCGGGTCGCGGACGACGTCGTCGAGCACCCGCAGGCCCGCTCCAGTGACGGCCGCGTGGGGGCCGGCGACGGCGCGGCTGACGCCGACCTCGGCCCAACGGGCCGCGAGCACCCGGGTCGTGATCTGCTCGCGGATGCCGTCCTCGAGGTGCCCGAAGAGCGCGCCGTAGATGCCGCCGAGCACCACCTGCTCGACGTCGACGAGGTTGAGGGCCGTGGCCACCGCGACGCCGAGGGCCTCGGCCGCGGTGTCGAGCGCGCCACGCACCCGGTTGCGGCGCGGGCCCGTCG
>JAEXXY010000113.1 GCA_023451855.1 Actinomycetes bacterium | reverse complement strand
CCCCGAGGTGCTGCGGTCGACCTGACCTCGCCGAGCCGGGGCGGCGGGACGCCGCGCACCGCTCCGGCAGCCAATTCGATGGCGCCGGGGCCCCCGGCGGGCGAGCATGGGTCGCGTGGCGCGCGAGCAGCGGCTGCCGCCCCAGGGCGGCCTGCCCCCGACCGATGAGCCGGAGGGGCCGGCATCGCACGCCGTCGTGGAGATCGCGTGCGACGAGTCCGGGTTCTCCGGCACCAACCTGCTCGATGCCGCGACGCCCGTGTTCACCCACGCGAGCCTCGACCTGCGTCGCGACGAGGCCGCCGACCTGGCCGACACCCTCCGGTCCGGGGTGCGGTGGTCGCTGCACGAGGTGAAGTCGGGCCCGCTCCTGCGCGGCCCCGAGGCGCGCGCCGCCCTGGAGTCGCTCCTGCGCCTCCGCGGGCGAGCGCACGTGCACGTCGTGGACAAGGAGCTGTTCCTCGCCAGCCGGGTCGTGGAGGTTCTCCTCCTCGAGCCCTCCTACGTGGCCGGCACGCGACTCGTGGCCGGCGGGCGTCCGGCGACCCTGGCCCTCTACCGCGCCGGACGCCGTCACGCCGCGCCGTGGCTCGCCTTCCTCGATGCCCTCGGCGTGCTCCTGCGCAGCAAGCGTCGCCACCAGCCCGACGCGCAGGTCGTCGACGCGTTCCTCCGCGCCCGTGACGACCTCCTCGGTGCGCTCCGTGCCGGCACTGCCGACGCGTCCACCGCGATCGGCGTGCTGGCCGCCCTTCAGCGTCGACGCGTGGCCGAGGTTGAAGCACGGATCGCCGATGGTGACCGCTCGGTCCCACCCCCGCTCGAGCCGCTGCTGCCCGCTCTCGCCGAGACGGTCCTGTTCTGGAGCGGCGGCACGCGTCGGGTCAGGGTGGTGCACGACGAACAGAGCGCCTTGACCGCTGATCGCCTCCGACGGCTGCAGGGCGCGCTCGCCGTAGCGGTGCCCGAGTCGCCCTCTCCCCTGGCCGGGCTCGTCACGGTCGACTCTCGTGACGACCCTCGCGTCCAGGTCGCCGACCTGCTGGCCGGGGTGGCCCGCAGGTCGCCCGACGTGCTCGCCGACCCGATGCTGCGTCCGTTCCTGTCCGCGACCTCGCTCGTCGACCCGCTCCGACGGCCCAGCCCCGATACCCACGGCCGGTCGGGCCCCACCGTGGGAGCCGGGCGGTAGCGTCGGTCGAGCCGGCCCGCCCCCCACCGGTACCGACGTCGACGGCATGGAGGTCGACTCACCGTGGCTCCTCGAGGGCGGAGCCACCCTCGTCGTCAACGGCGTCGACGTCGCGCCCCTCGTCGACGCCGAGCTGAACCGGCGCTTCCCCGGCCGCGACACCCGCCGGGCGGCCGATCCCGAGGCTCTGCGCGCGGCCTGGGAGGTGCTGCAGGGCACGTGGGCCGCCACGGTCGCGCGTGCGTCGGCGATGCCCGAGGGGACGGTCGAGAAGTCCGTCGCCCGAGAGTGGTCCTTCGCGCAGACGCTGCGCCACCTCGTCCTCGCCACCGACCTGTGGCTGGGCCGGGCGGTGCTCACGGCCGAGCGGCCGTTCCACCCGCTGGGCCTGGCCAACCCCCGGGCCGCAGACGAGGGCCTCGACATGTCGGTCTTCACCACGGGCACCCCGACCTTCGCGGAGGTCCTCGAGGCCCGGGCCGGCCGTGTCGCCCTGGTCCGCGACTTCATCGCCGACGTCACCGCCGAGCAGCTCGCGCAGCCACGGACCAACCCGTGGTCGCCCGACCACCCCGAGACGGTCCTGTCGTGCCTGCACACGATCTCGAGGAGGAGTGGGAGCACCACCGCTACGCGGTCCGCGACCTCGACACCCTCGCCACCCTCGCCGTCGCGAGCACGGCTGTCGACAACGAGGTCATCGACGTCGAGACGACGCTGCCGAGCGCGGTCGAGGAGCTCCACCGGCGCCGCGAGCAGCAGCGTCAGGGCTGACGGGCCACACCCGCGGGCCGGTCGGCGTGCCTCACACCAGGGCGCGCAGGGCCAGCAGGTAGCTCTGCAGGCCGAACCCGGCGATCGTCCCGGTGGCGACGCCGGCCACGACCGAGGTGTGTCGGAACTCCTCGCGCGAGGCCGGGTTAGACAGATGCACCTCGACGAGGCTGCGCCCGCTCGTCGTGACGATGGCGCACGCGTCGCGCACGGCGTACGAGTAGTGGGTGAAGGCGCCCGGGTTGAGCACGACGTCTGCGCCGGCGTCGACGGCCTCGTGGAGCCAGTCGACGAGCTCGCCCTCGTGGTTCGTCTGACGGCAGTCGGCGACGAGCCCGAGGTCGCGGGCCTCGCGCTGCACGGCGGCGTGGACGTCCTCGAGCGTGTCGGAGCCGTACACCTCAGGCTCGCGCGTACCGAGCCGGTTGAGGTTGGGGCCGGACAGGACGAAGACCGTTGCCGTCATGGCCGGAGTCTAGTGAGCGTCGGCGGCCGGGTGCCGCGACACGAGCCGGTGCGCCTGCTCGAGCACGGCGTCGTCGGGCCCGACGAGGCGCGTCGGTGTGGCGAGTGCGTCGAGGACGACGAACCGCAGCGTCGACCCGCGGGACTTCTTGTCGCGGCGCATCGCCGCGAGCAGGTCCTCCCAGCGCCCGGCGTCGTAGCGGGTCGGCAGGCCGAGCGACTCGAGCACCGTGCGGTGGCGCGCGACGAGTGCGTCGCCCTCGGGCCCGGAGAGGTGGCCGGTGAGCCGGGCGAGCTCGGCCACGTAGACCATGCCGACGCTGACGGCCTCGCCGTGGCGCCACGTGTAGCCCTCGACCTGCTCGATGGCGTGCCCGTAGGTGTGGCCGTAGTTGAGGATCTCGCGCAGCGAGCTCTCGCGCAGGTCGGCGGCGACGACCTCCGCCTTGACCCGGACGGCCCGCTCGACGAGCTCGACGAGGTGCGGGCCGTCGGCGCGGGAGGCCGCGGCCGGGTCGGCCTCGACGAGCTCGAGGATGCGCGGGTCGGCGATGAACCCGCACTTGACCACCTCGGCCAGGCCGGCCACGAGGTCGGCCGCCGGAAGCGTCGCGAGCACGTCGACGTCGCAGAGGACGCCGGCCGGCGGGTGGAAGGCCCCCACGAGGTTCTTGCCCTCCGGGGTGTTGATGCCGGTCTTGCCGCCGACCGCGGCGTCGACCATCCCGAGCAGGGTCGTCGGCACCTGGACGACGCGTACCCCGCGCAGCCACGACGCGGCGACGAACCCGGCGAGGTCGGTGACGGTGCCGCCGCCGAGGCCGACGACGGCGTCGCTGCGCGTGAACCCGGCCAGCCCCAGCCGCGACCAGAGGTCGGCGGCGACGGCCGCGGTCTTGGCCGACTCGGCGTCGGGCACCTCGGCCACGAGAACGCGGTACCCGCGCGCCTCGAGCGCCGCGGTCACGCGGGCGACGAGGTCGGGAAGCGTCGGGGGGTGCACGAGCAGGACACGCTCGACGCCGCCGGGACCCGCACCCACGAGGTCGGCGACCCGGTCGAGCACGCCGGAGCCGATGACGACGTCGTACTCGCCTCCGACGCTGATCGTCGTCGGCGAAGCTGCGTCGCTCACGCCCGGTCCGCCTCGAGGAGCACGACGAGCTCGTCGACGATCGCGTCGGGCGCCTTGCCCGCGGTGTCGACGCGGACCGACGCCACGCGCTCGTAGGTGGGGCGGCGGTGGTTCATCATCGTCACCCACGACGCCCGCGGGTTGACGGCGAGCAGCGGCCGCGACTTGTCGAAGCCGATGCGCCGGCTCGCGTCGGCGATGGCGACGTCGAGGAAGACGACGACGTGTCCGCGCAGCGCGCCCTCGGTGAGGGGGTCCATGACCGCACCACCGCCGAGCGCCACGACGCCGGGCTCCTCGGCGAGCGCGCGCGCCACCTCGGTGCGCTCGAGGTCGCGGAAGACCGGCTCGCCGTCGTCGACGAAGATGTCGGAGATGCTGCGGCCCTCCGCCGCCTCGATGGCGGCGTCGACGTCGTGGAAGGCGACGCCCAGTCGCTCGGCCAGGGCCTGCCCGATGGTCGTCTTGCCGGCCCCGGGCGGGCCCACAACGAC
Source organism: Actinomycetes bacterium (assembly GCA_023451855.1). GTDB lineage: Bacteria > Actinomycetota > Actinomycetes > Actinomycetales > Dermatophilaceae > Monashia. The sequence continues at coordinate 1,266 of JAEXXY010000113.1, read as the reverse complement.
GGCGACCGGCCGCGAGCCGCCCGATGTCGTTGTGGCAGAGCCGGACTCGGTCGGCTCGTTCGCGTCTGTGGTCACCACGTGCGCAGACCTTCCGGGATCGCCGCGAGGTAGGCGGCATGGTTGCGGGACGTCTCGGCGACCGAGTCGCCGCCGAACTTCTCGAGGCACGCCTCGGCGAGCACGAGCGCGACCATCGCCTCGGCGACGACACCGGCCGCCGGCACGGCGCAGACGTCCGACCGCTGGTGGATCGCGGTGGCGGCCTCGCCGGTGGCGACGTCGACGGTGGCGAGCGCCCGCGGCACGGTGCTGATGGGCTTCATCGCGGCGCGCACGCGCAGCGGCTGGCCGTTGGACATGCCGCCCTCGACGCCGCCTGCGCGGGCGGTGCGCCGGGTGATGGTGCCCTCGACGAGGTCCATCTCGTCGTGGGCCTGCGACCCGCGGCGACGCGCGGTCTCGAACCCGTCCCCGACCTCGACGCCCTTGATCGCCTGGATGCTCATGAGGGCCTGCGCGAGGCGACCGTCGAGCTTGCGGTCCCAGTGCACGTGGGAGCCGAGGCCCGGCGGCAGGCCGTAGGCCAGCACCTCGACGACCCCGCCCAGCGTGTCGCCGTCCTTGCGGGCGGCGTCCACCTCGGCGACCATCGCGGCCGAGCCGGCGGCGTCGAACGCGCGCACCGGGTCGGCGTCGAGGCGCTCGACGTCCTCGGGCGCCGGCACCGGGGCGTCGGCGTCGACGGCGGCCGTGCCGATCGACACGGTGTGCGACACGAGCCGGATGCCGTAGGCCTGCTCGAGGAAGCGGGCGGCGATCTCGCCCAGCGCGACGCGGGCGGCGGTCTCGCGGGCGCTGGCCCGCTCGAGGACCGGACGGGCGTCGTCGTGCCCGTACTTCTGCATGCCCACGAGATCGGCGTGGCCGGGGCGAGGACGCGTCAACGGCTTGTTGCGCGCGACCTCCTTCTCGGCGTTGACGTCGTCGGCCGCGGCGAACGCCTCGTCGGAGACGGCCTCGGGGCTCATGACGGTCGTCCACTTCGGCCACTCGCTGTTGCCGATGCGCACCGCGAGCGGTGAGCCGATCGTCAGGCCGTGCCGCAGGCCGCCGAGGAACTCGACCTCGTCCTGCTCGAACTTCATCCGCGCGCCACGGCCGTAGCCGAGGCGCCGGCGCGCGAGCGCCGCCTGCAGGTCCTTGGCCCCGACCTCGACGCCGGCCGGCACCCCCTCGACGACGGCGACGAGCGCCGGGCCGTGGGAC
>JAEXXY010000084.1 GCA_023451855.1 Actinomycetes bacterium | reverse complement strand
CCCGGCGACGGGGGGGGTGGGGGCGGGGTGCTCAGGGCGCCGGTCGCCTGCGGTGCCGGACGTGGGAGGGAGGCCCGGCTTCGGACCCGACGCCGGGGGCTGCGTCGGTGTCCGTGGGTGGTCTGGTGCGGCTGCGCCGTCGGTCAGTAGGCGTCGTCGCGATGCTCGACCCGGCGCTCGACGACGTCGCCGTCACGACGCTCGACGACGTCCGGGCCACCGCGCCGCTCCTGGACGACGGTGTGCTGGGTGCGGGTGCGCTGGGCGTTCATGATGAGCCCGAGGATGATCGCGAGGGCTCCCGCGATCATGAGGATGATCCCGATCGTGTTGCCCGTCCCGCTGCTGAGGTTGAGGACGCTGGAGTCGAGGTTGGTGAAGTAGAAGATCGCACCGACCACGAGAAGGAAGATCCCGAGTCCGATACCCATGTGCTCTCCTTGTTCGGGGCGTGCCCTCCTGACGCGCCTCTCGTCCTCCCATACCCAGCGGGGCAGGGGGCCGGACGCGCCGGTACGGGTCGGTGGGCGTCAGTACGCCGAGCGTGCGCGGCCGATGTGCCCGGACACCCCGGCGACCACGAGCAGCACGACGCTGACGCCCAGCGCCACGGCCAGCTCGACGTAGAGCCCCCTGGCCCCGACGCCGTACGCCGCGTCGGCGACGGTGCGCGCCACGGGAGACCCGACGCGGTCGACGACGGGTCCGCGGGCCATCATGATCGCGAGGATGCCGAGCACCGACATGACCCCCCAGCCGACGGCGAGCCATCCGAGTGCCCGGGCGTGCCGCACGGCCACGAGGACGGCGAGCAGGCCGAGCGCCGCGACGGCGGCCGGCCCCCAGGTGCCCCACGCCGAGGTCGCGCGGTAGACGCGCTGGACCGTCGACATCTGCGACGCGTCCACGAGCGGGACGCGCACGGTCGGCTTCAGCGCCGCGGCGATGTTGGGGACGCCGGCCTGCTGCAGCGCCTCGCTGACGCCGGGCAGGGGCACCTGCAGGACGAGCGAGACGCGTCCGTCGGAGCCGACCGTGGTGTTCCCTCGGCCCTGCATGGCGGCGACGAACTGCTCGTGGGCGCTGCGCACCGATGCCGTCCACGCGCGCTCGACAGCCTGGCTCGCGACGATCTTGGTGGCCTCGGTGCGGATGATCGGCTCGAGGGCGCTCTCAGCGGGGGGGCGCAGGTCGATGGCGTCGAGGACGCCGTGCGTCACCGTGTCGGCGAGGGCGTCCTGCACCTTCGACTGGGTGACGACCGGGCCGAGCTCCTGGGCGAAGGCGTCGGTGTCGGTCAGCGTCGTCGAGGCCCAGAAGGCGACGAGGCCGACGGGCAGCAGGACGACGGCGAGGAGCCCGAGCAGGGTGGCGACGAGGGAGCGGAAGAAACCGCCGGAGGAGGATGTGGGCACAGAACCGCCTTGTGTCGTAGGGCAACTCGCCGGTCGCCACGTCGAACGTGTGTCATGACCGCGCCGGGGACTCGGCCCGCGGTCGACCCGCCGGCCACGCCTGCTCGGCCCGGCTACGCCCCCCGGAGGTCCAGCTGCAGTCTTGCAGGTGCGTCGGGGTCGAGCACCACCGGAATGCCCCAGTCCTGCTGAAAAAGGTGGCAGGCGGCGTGCTCGGGGACCTCGCCGGTGACCGGGTCGCCGTCGCAGGCGGCCGCCTGGACCGACACGTGCAGGGTGCCCGATCCGATGCCGTCGCGGAGCACGAGGGTGCGGGTCAGCCCCTGGGCGCGACCGGCACCCTCGACGAGCAGCGCGTCGGGCGTCGCCGACACGTCGAGACGCGTCGGGTCGCCCCACCGGTGGTCGAGCTTCTGGCCGGTGGGCGGCACGAAGGTCACCTCGAGGCGCACCTCGCCGACGGGCAGGGCCGTCGGCGGCCGCTGGGTGCGGTGGGCCGGGCCGTCGACCCGCTGGGCCTCGGCCGGCAGCGGGACGCGGACGAGGCGGTGCGCCGCCGACTCGACGACGACCAGACGCGTCTCGCGCGTGTCCGGGTCGGCCTCGACGACGGCGTCGCTCGGCTCGGCGAGGCCCTGCGCGAGGGTGGACACCTGGCCCGTGGCCGGGTCGAAGCGCCGGAGCGCGCCGTTGTAGGTGTCGCTGACGGCGACCGAGCCGTCGGGCAGCTCGGTGACGCCGAGGGGGTGCTGCAGCAGGGCGTCGGCGGCGTCGCCGTCGCGGTGGCCGAAGTCGAACAGGCCCGTGCCGACGTGCGTGTCGATGGTGAGCGATCCGTCGGTCGCTCGAGTCACCGAACGCAGGGCGGAGGTCTCGGAGTCGGCGACCCAGACGCGGGTGCCGTCGGCGGAGGTCGCGAGACCGGACGGCTGGGCGAACCACGCGTCCGGCGCGGGACCGTCGACGAGCCCCTCGTTCGAGGTACCGCCGACGACCTCGACCGTGCCGGCCTCGACGGTCTCGCCCGGTGTCCAGGCCCACAGCTGGTGCGTGCCCGCCATGGCGATGACGACGCGCCCGTCGAGCCAGGCGAGGTCCCACGGGGTCGACAGAGCCTGCTCGAGGGCGCGGCCACCGCCACTGCGCTCACGCAGCTGCGAGCCGGTGCCGGCGAGCGTGCTGACCGCGCCGTCGGACATGCGGATTCCCTTGAGCGCGTGGCCGACCGAGTCGGCGACGAGGATGTCGACGCCGAGCCGTTCGGACACCTCGCGGGTGGCGAGCAGGACGCCTTGTGGCTCGGCGAACACGCCCGGACCGCCCCAGCGGGCGCGCTCGGTCTCGAGGTCGGCCTCGAGGTGCACGACGGCGTGGTTCGCGGTGTCGGACACGACGAAGGACCCGTCGGGCAGGGCGAGCGCCTTGCCGGGGAAGCGCAGCGCGGTGTCGGGTGCCGGCGGGGCCACGTACGGGTCGTCGCCGGGCTGCAGCGTGCCCTTGGCGCGGTGCTCCTCGACGAGCTCGCCGACGAGCGCGGCGAGGCCCGGGCCGTGCCCCTCCCCCGACATCGAGGCGACGACGAAGCCCTCGGGGTCGATGACGACCAGCGTCGGCCACGCGCGCGCCGTGTAGGCGTTCCACGTCGTCAGCTCGGGGTCGTCGAGGACGGGGTGGTGCACGGCGTACCGCTCGACGGCCGCGGCGAGGGCGTCCGGGTCGGCCTCGTGCTCGAACTTCGGCGAGTGCACGCCGACGATCGTCAGGGCGTCCGGGTAGCGCTCCTCGACCGGGCGCAGCTCGTCGAGGACATGCAGGCAGTTGACGCAGCAGAAGGTCCAGAAGTCGAGGACCACGATGCGGCCACGGAGCTCGGCGAGGGACAGGGTGCGGCCGCCGGTGTTGAGCCAGCCTCGGCCGACGAGCTCGGGCGCCCGGACCTTGACGCGGGCCCGGGGTGCTGCGGAGGAGGTGGGGGCAGTGCTCACCCCAGCGACAATACGTCCGGCGCCCGACGCATTCCCGAGCGGTCCGCCGGGCGGCTCAGAGGCGGCGGTCGGCCAGGACGGGGAAGTCCTCGCGCCATCGCTGCACGGCGTCGACGTCGACCTCGACGCTCAGCACCTCCTCGCCCTCGCCGGCCTCGGCGAGGACCCGCCCGGTGGCGTCGACGGCCTGCGAGTGGCCGCCCATCTCGTGCCCGGCGTGCGTCCCGGCGGTGTTGCACTGGAGCACGACGCACTGGTCCTCGACGGCGCGGGCTTGCCCGAGCAGCGTCCAGTGCTCGACACGTCGCATCGGCCAGGCGGCCGGCACGACGAGGGCGAGGGCACCGGCGTCGACGAGGCGGCGGTAGAGCTCGGGGAAGCGCAGGTCGTAGCACGTGGACAGGCCCACCGGCACGGTGCCGCCGTCCGCGACGGGGACCGCCACGACGACCACCTCCGCGCCGGCGTCCATGAGGCGGGGCTCACCGTCGCCGAAGCCGAACCGGTGGATCTTGCGGTACGTCGCGACGAGCTCGCCCTGCGGCGAGAAGACGAGGCTCGTGTTCCAGACGCCGTGGTCACCCTCGGTCGCGGGCTCGCCGCGCTCGACGATCGACCCACCGTGCAGCGTCACCCCGGCATCACGGGCGGCTTCGGCGAGGGCGGTGGCGACCGGGCCGTCGACCGCCTCGGCCCGCTCGTCCCAGCGTCGGTAGTCGAACCCGCCGGCCGACCACAGCTCGGGCAGCACGACGAGGTCGTGACCCTCCTGCTCACGGACCAGACGCGTGACGCGGTCGGTGCGGTCGACGACGGACTCGTCGTCGCCGTAGGCGAGCTGGATGAGGGCGACCTTCATGGGTCAACTCTCACACGGACCCCTCCCGGATCTCACCCGCACCTCACCCGGACCTCACCCGGGGCGGACGGCCGTCTCCCTCTCGGCCCGGCGGGTCCCGGCCAGGCGGGACCGGCGGCGTGCGAGCTCCGCGCACATCTCCGGGTCGTCCTGGACGAGCCAGACGAGGCCGCAGTCCTGCGGTCCCGTGGCACCGGGCACGCACAGCGTGCACGGCTCACCGACGCGGATCGGACACTGCGGCACGGGGGTTCGGCTCATCCCACCCCTCCTTCCATCACTACTACGAATTGTAGTGGATGCGGCGGGGTGCTCAGTGCGGCGTGCGCTCGTCGCGGCGCGAGAGTGCGGCGAGGCGCTCGTTGTACGCGAGCAGCTCGGCGTCGCCGTCGCGGTCGGCGCGGCGGTCCCGACGCGTCGACTCCGCATTGTCGGAGCGGAACCACTGGGCCGCCACGACGAGCGCGAGCACGAGGCTCGGCAGCTCACCGATGGCCCACGCGACGCCGCCGCCGAAACGCTGGTCCGCGAGCGGGTCGGGCACCCACGGCAGTGCGATCGAGGTGAAGAAGTCGCCGCCGAGCAGGGTCGTGCCGGTGATCATGGCGACGCCGAAGAACGCGTGCGCCGCGATCGTGGCGAACAGCACGATGAGCCGGAACGCGGGGCTCCAGCGCTTCGGTCCTGGGTCGACGCCGATCAGGACCCACGCGAAGAGGTAGCCCGCGAGGACGAAGTGCGCCGTCATCAGCAGGTGGCCCGTGTGGGTGGTCAGGGCCAGCTCGAACAGGCCGGTCCAGTAGAAGACGACGAGGCTGAAGAAGAAGAACGCGGCGGCGAAGACCGGGTTGCCGACGACCTTGAGCACCGGCGAGTGGACGAGCCCGAGGACGAGCTCGCGCGGGCCCAGCGTGCCGTCGCGCCGGGGCCGCAGCGTGCGCAGCGCGAGCGTCACCGGCGCTCCGAGCACGAGGAAGATCGGCACGACCATCGCCTCGATCATGTGCAGCGTCATGTGCCACGAGAAGGAGACCCGGCCGTAGATGCCGAGGACACCGTTGGTGGCGTAGGCGAACACGGCCCAGCCGACCACCCACGACACGGCGCGCAGCACGGGCCACGCGTCACCGCGCCGGCGCAGCCGGACGACACCGGCCAGGTACAGGCCGACGGCCATCAGAGCGGTGGCGAGGAACAGCCACTCGACGCGCCACGCGGTGACCCACGACAGCGCGCTGGGCGCCGGCGGCGGCGGGTAGCCGGTCAGGGCCATCGTCAGGCCCGGGTTCGGCTCGGTCTCGGGCACCGGCGGCTGGCTGCGGGCCAGCGCCGTGGCGACACCGAACGCGAGGCCCATGACGAGCGTCTCCCCCACCGCGAGGCGCACGAAGAGCCGGCCGCCCGCCGACGCGTCGGCACCCCGGGACGCGACGTCGGCGTCGAGGCGGTCGAGGGTGACGCGTCGGTGCCAGGCGCCGGCGAGGCCGAGAGCCACGAACGCGAGGGTCTTGACGACGAGGAGCACGCCGTAGGGCGTCGTGAGGTCGGCGAACGAGCCCAGACGGACCGAGGCGTTCATGACGCCGGAGACCCCGAGGGCCACGAAGCACCAGAGGGCGACGCTGGAGTAGCGGCGCGCCACGACGCCCACCGCGTCGCCGAGCGACCGCCACAGGACGAGGAGCGCGAGCAGGCCCCCCACCCACAGGGCGGCGCTGAGCAGGTGCGTGGCGATGGAGTTGACCGCCGTCTCGTGGTCGGCCGACCCACCCGCGTGACCGGCGAGGCCGAGGACGAGCACACCGGCGGTCGCGACGACGAGCAGGGCCAGGGTGACCGCCCGCGAGCGGGCGACGGCCGCGACGGAGGCGACGACGAAGGCGCAGGCAGCGCTGATGACGCCGACGCGGAGCGTCTCGATCGACCACAGCTCGGGCAGCAGGCCACCGAAGGCGGGGTCGGACAACGGCATGCCCGCCGCGTCGGCGAGGCCGAGCACGGCCCCCGTGACCCCTGCCGCGGCCCAGACGAAGGC
>JAEXXY010000081.1 GCA_023451855.1 Actinomycetes bacterium | reverse complement strand
ACGCTCCTGGCCGCGTGCGCGCCCACCGTCCTCAACCGGCTGCTCGCGGCCTCGGGCGCCGACCCGGTGCCCACCGAGGACGACGTGGAGGGTGCGCAGCTCAAGGTCAACATGCTCCTGACGCGGCTGCCGCGGCTGCGCGAGACCGGCGCCGACCCGCGTGCCGCGTTCGCCGGCACCTTCCACATCAACGAGGGCTACCGCCAGCTCGAGGACGCGTGGGCCGCGGCCGCTGCGGGCCGGATGCCCGAGCTGCCGCCGTGCGAGATCTACTGCCACACCCTGAGCGACCGCTCGATCCTCGGGCCGGAGCTCGCGGCGACCGACGCGCAGACCCTGACCCTCTTCGGCCTGCACCTGCCGGCCCGGCTCTTCCGCGAGGACAACGCTGCCGCGACGAAGGCGGCGCTCGAGGCGACCCTGCGCTCGCTCGACTCGGTGCTCGCCGAGCCGATCGAGGACGTGCTCATGCGCGACGGCGACGGCAACCCGTGCCTCGAGGTGAAGAGCCCGGTCGACCTCGAGCAGTCGGTCGGCCTGCCCGGCGGCAACATCTTCCACCGCTCGCTGCAGTGGCCGTGGGCCGAGCACGAGTCGGAGGTCGGCACGTGGGGCGTCGAGACGCCGCACGCGTCGCTGCTGCTCGCGGGCGCCGGTGCCCGACGCGGCGGCGGCGTCAGCGGCATCCCGGGCCACAACGCGGCCCGCGCCGTGCTCAGCCACTGACCCTGGCCGACCCGACGCGTCAGGCGGGCCAGACGCCGCTGCTGCCACGCCGGTGGCTGGTGACCAGGTGCGTGTCGACGATGCCGACCGCCTCCATGAGCGCGTACATCGTCGTCGGCCCGACGAACGCGAATCCCTTCTTGCGCAAGGCCTTCGACAGGGCCTTGCTCTCGTCGGAGACGGTCGGCACCTCGGAGTGGTCGCTGGGGCGCGGCGTGTCGGTGGGCCGGAACGACCACACGAAGTCGACGAGGCCGCCCTCCTCGCGCAGCGCGACGGTGGCTCGGGCATTGGTGATCGCGGCCTGGATCTTGCCGCGGTGGCGGATGATGCCGGCGTCGCCGAGGAGGCGCTCGACGTCGGCCTCGGTGTAGCCCGCGACGACGTCGGGGTCGAAGCCGGCGAACACCTCGCGGAAGCGAGGACGCTTGCGCAGGATGGTGGCCCATGACAGGCCGGACTGGAAGCCCTCGAGGCAGATGCGCTCGTAGAGGCCGGCCTCGTCGCGCACCGGCATGCCCCACTCGGTGTCGTAGTACTCCATGAGCAGGGGGTCCGACGAGGCCCACACCGGGCGCGCCAGACCGTCAGTTCCGACGACCGTCATGGCGCCGACCCTACGACGCGGCAGTGACAGCCCGACGGGGTGGCCGAGGCCCGCTCACCTGAGGTCGCGCCGCATGACGACGCGCGGGAACCCACCCGAGATGCTGTCGGTGTCGGCCGCCTTGGTGAAACCGGCCCGCTCGAAGAGGCCCCGGGTGCCGACGTAGGCCATCGTGAGGTCGACCTTCTCGCCGCGGTTGTCCACCGGGTAGCCCTCGACGGCCGGGGCGCCGTGCTCGCGCGCGTACGCCACCGCGCCCTCGAGCAGCGGGAGCGAGATACCGCGCCGGCGATGCCCGGGCCGCACCCGGATGCACCACGCCGACCACACGGGCAGGTCGTCGACGTGCGGGATGAGGCGTGAGCGCTCGAACGGCAGCTCGGCGCGAGGGGCGACGGCCGCCCACCCGACGACCGTGTCGCCGTCGTAGGCGAGCACGCCGGGGGCGATGTCGCGGGCGCAGAGCTCGCGCACGTAGTCGCCGCGAGCCGCCCCGAGGAGCGACCGGCTCTCCTTCGACGGGAGACGGTGGCTCAGGCACCAGCAGACGGTCGAGGCCGGGTTCGTCGGGCCGAGCATCGTCGCGACGTCGTCGAACCGCTCGGCGCTCGCGGGCAGCACCACGAAGGTCATGCTGGGAACCTAGCCCGCAGCACCGACGCCGGGCCGTCGCGACGGCTACCGTGCACGCATGTCCGTCCGCGTCCGCGTCATCCTCGTGTCCGCCTTGGCTCTGGCCGTGGCCCTGCTCGTCGTCGGCTGCGTGCTGTGGGCGACGGCAGGCCCGACGACGTTCGGGTGGTTCGCCTACGCGCCGCTGCCCGAGCAGGTCGTGTCGCCCGGCTTCATGATGCTGACGCCACGGATGCAGGTCGCGCTGGGGCTGGCCGCGGGAGGACTCGTGCTCCTGGCCGGGCTCGCCGGCTTCTGGCTCGGCCGGCGGCGCCCGCGGGGTGCGAGCGGGACGTCGTGAGGTGCTGCGCGCCGACGCCGTCAGCCGGGGCTGGGACGCCCCACCAGCGTCACTCCTTGACGGCGCCCTCCAGCGAGCCGGAGATGATCCGCTTCTGGAAGACGAAGAACATCGCGGCCACCGGGATCGTCATGAGCACCGCCGCCGCCAGCTTGAGCGGGTAGCGGTTGCCTGACCCGAGGGCCCCTGTGAGCAGCCCGGCGACGCCGGTGGTCAGGGTGTTGGTCTCCGGCGACTGCCGCGACACGAGGAAGTGGGGCAGCTCGTTCCACGACGACTGGAACGCGATGATCGTGATGGTGATGAGGGCCGGCCGCGCGATCGGCAGCACGACCGACCAGAAGGTGCGGAACACCCCGGCACCGTCGAGCTTGGCCGCCTCCTCGAGACTCACCGGCACCGACTCGAAGAAGTTCTTCATGATGAACACGCCGGCAGCGTCGGCGAGGAGCGGCACGACCATGCCGGCGTACGTGTCGTAGATGCCGAACTGCTTGATGATGAGGAACTTCGGGATGAGCAGGACGACACCGGGCACCGCCATCGTCGCGACGATGGCGAGGGTCACGGCCCCACGCCCTCGGAACCGCAGCCGCGCCAGGGCGTAGCCGGCCAGCGAGTCGAAGAAGACGCGTCCGAGCGTCACGAGCACGGCGACGACCACGGAGTTGCCGAACCACAGCGGGAAGTCCTGCTGGAACAGGGACTGGTAGGCCGCGGTCGTGAACTCGGTGGGAATCGGGTTGAGCGGGTTGGCCGTGGCGTCGGGGTCGGTCTTGAAGCTCGTGCCCACCTGGATGACGAACGGGAAGAGGTAGAGCAGCGCGAACACCGTCAGAGCCGAGTAGCCGAGCGCCTTGAGGATCGCGGTGCGGTTCGCGTGCGGACGCGGCGCGGCGGCCGGCGCCGGCGACACGGCTCCGCTGGATGCCGTGGGCCGACTGGTCGTCGAGGTCTGGCTCATGCGCCTGCTCCCGTCGTCGGGTTCGAAGGTGCCACCGGCGTCACGGCGCGACGCCTCCCGAGGAACGCACCGACGCGAGAGTCCTTGTCGCGCAGCACGAAGGTCTGGATCGCGGTGAAGACGATGATGATCGCGAAGAGGATGAACGACATCGCGGCGCCGGTCCCCCACTCGCCGTTGTTGATCGACTGGTCGTAGGACAGGAAGGCGGGGGTCAGGGTCGTCTTGCCCGGGTTGCCCTTGCTCATGACGTACACCTGGTCGAAGACCTGCCAGGTGCCGATGAGGCCGAGCGTCAGCACGGTGAAGAGCGTCGGGCGCAGGAGTGGGATCGTGATCGAGCGCATCGTGCGCCACGTCGACGCTCCGTCGATCGAGGCGGCCTCGTAGACGTCGGAGGAGATGTTCTGCAGGCCGGCGAGGAAGAGCAGCATGTAGCCGCCGGCCGACACCCAGATGACGAGGGCGATGATCGTCAGCATCGCCACCGACGGGCCGGACACCCAGTCCCACCAAGTGAGCCCGAGGAAGTCGTGCGAGGTCATGAACTCGGGCCCGGGCGCGTCGGGGCCGCCGCCGATGCCCACCCACCCGAGCGCGATGTGGAGCACACCGCGTGGGTCGGCGAACCAGTTCGGCCCGTCGATGCCGAAGATGCCGAGGAGGGCGTTGATGCTGCCGCTGCCGGCGAAGAGGAAGAGGAACACGGACGCGATGGCCACCGAGCTCGTCACCGACGGGAAGTAGTACGCGGTGCGGAAGAAGCTGAGCCCCTTGAGGCGTCGCTGGTTGAGCAGCAGCGCCAGGGCGAGGGCGAGCACCGTCTGGACCGGTACGACGAGCAGCACGTAGTACAGGTTGTTGCGCAGCGAGGTGGCGAAGTCGCTGCGGGTCAGCGAGTCCTGCGTCAGCAGCTGCTGGTAGTTGTCGCCGCCGACGAAGCTGACGGCGGGGCTCAGGGGCGAGCCGCGCCCCTGCCAGTCGCTGAGGCTGACCCAGAAGGCCAGCAGGATCGGCAGCACGAGGAACAGCCCGAGGATGATGATGACGGGCGACACGAACAGCCAGCCGGATCGGGTCTCTGCTGCGCGGGCGCTGTTGCGTCCCAGCTTCATTCGACTCTCCTCGATGACGGGGCGGTGAGGTCGTGAGGGGTGGGGAGCGTGCGGTTGCCCGGGGGGGGAGGGGGGGTTGGGCCCCCGCCCCCCCCCCGGGGGGGCGCAGCC
>JAEXXY010000075.1 GCA_023451855.1 Actinomycetes bacterium | reverse complement strand
GGCCCACCCTGGGCGAGAACGCCCGCGTGCAGCCGCACGACGGCGTCGACGAGGTCGCACAGCTCGTCGTCGCCCGAGGCCGTCGCGGCCAACAGCCGCGTGAACACCGCCCGCAGCCCGGCGCCGGGCTCGCAGCCCAGCTCGTCGAGGATCACCGCCCGGCACGTCTCGTACGCCCGCAACGCCTCGGCCTGGCGCCCCTGCTGTTCCAACGACTCGAGCAGCACCTGCCAGGCCCCCTCGGCGAGGACGTCCCGGTCGACCGCCGCGCGGGCCCACGTCTCGGCGCGGCCGGGCTCGCCGGCGTCGAGCGCCAGACGGGCGGCGTCGGTGAGCACCCTCAGCACGTGAGCGTGGTGACCCGCGACGTGCTGCTCGACCCAGGGCAGGTCTGCGTCCACGGTCGTGACCGGCCGCGCGACGAGGGCGAGGGCTGCCGCGTACGCACTCAAGGCATCCGGCTCGGACCGGGCCCCCCGGGCCACCGTGGCCAGCCGAGCGAACTCGACGACGTCCACGCAGGCGCGCTCCACGTCCCAGCGGTAGCCGCCGGGCACGGTGACCACCGGGTTCGCTCCCGGGAGCACGGTCCCGAGACGTTTGCGCAGCACGCTGACGTAGGCCTCCAGGGTGCCCAATGCTCCAGCGGGGGGCGTTCGCCCCCAGAGAAGCTCGATGAGCCGGTCCTTGGACACGCAGGCCCCGGCCTCGAAGAGCAAGGCCAGTAGCACCTGACGCGCCTTGGCTCCCCCGAGATCACGCGGTCCCAACACGAGCCTCCCGTCTCCCACGACGAGGCCCCCACACAGACGCACAGCAGGCACAGCAGTTCCGATCATGCGATCACCCCCTCGGCGAACTCCTGCCATGGTGCGGCCGCTCCGGCCCCTCTCGGATCTCCCAACGGCGGGGGACGGTCCCCCTACTTTTCGGTGCGGTTTTTCCGCGCGGGCAGCCCTGTGTCGTGATACTCGTGAACGAGGCAGCGCGCCGGGGGGCGCCGTGCCTGGCGACAGAGGGGGGTCCAGATGTCGTCCGTCCCTTTGCGTGTCCTGGTCGTCGATGACCACCGAACTGTCGCCGACGCGCTGGCGCTCGCCGTGTCGGCCCAGGCCGACATGGAGAGCATCGGACCGGCTCGCGGTGCCGAGGAGGCCGCGAGGCTCATCTCCTCGATGCCGCCGGACGCGGTCGTCATGGACGTGCACCTCGACGACGGGGACGGCGTCGAGCTGACCCGACGGATCACCGCAGAGCACCCGCACGTCCGGGTGGTCGTCCTGACGGCGCACGTGACCGACACGCTGCTGGCTCGTGCCGCCGAGGCCGGAGCCTGTGCCCTCCTGCCGAAGGGCGGACCCCTGAACGAGCTCATCGAGACCTTGCGCAACGCGCCGCGGGGCGGTTTTGCCGTCCACCCGGTCCTGCTCCGCTCGATCATCGGCCGGGGGCCGCGCAGCACGCCGACGCCTCTGACCGCCCGCGAGCAGGAGGTACTCGTCCTGCTCGCCGAGGGCAAGGACCCCACCGGCATTGCCCGCACGCTCGGCATCTCGGTGCTCACGTGCCGGGGACACATCAAGAACATCCTCACCAAGCTCCACGCGCACACCCAGCTCGAGGCGGTGATGATCGCCTTGCGCCGCAAGCTGATCCAGCTCGATGTCGAGCACTGACAGGGCCCCCGGGGGTCGTCGGCCCCCCGCCGGACGCCTCGGTCCCCGACCGACCCGCTCCAGCGTCGTGCGCCACGCCGTGATCCGCTTCACGGGGTGGAGCGTTGCCGCGCTGGTCGTCGTCGCCGCGAGCACTCTGCTGCTGTCCCGGCCCCTCGCCGAGTCGCTGGCGCTGCGCGAGGCGAAGGAGCGGAGCATCGCCTTCGCCCGCTCCGTGGTGGCACCCCTCGTCGACGACGACGTCCTCGGCGGAGACGCGCCGGCGTCGACTCCCCTGGTGCGCATCATGGAGGCTCGCATGGCCGACGGTTCCATCGCCCACATGAAGATCTGGGACGAGGACGGCCGGGTGCTCTGGAGCGAGGAGCCCGGCGTGACGGGGCAGACCTACGAGCTGGAGCCCGACGTCGCGGCGCTCTTCAACGGCACGGGGGCGACCGCCGAGGTCTCGGACCTCGACAAGCCGGAGAACGCCCAGGAGCAGTCCCATGAACAGCTCATCGAGGTCTACGTGGGCTTCCGTGGGGCCGGCGGTCAACCGCTGGTCTTCGAGGCGTACTGGCCCACCGAGCGGATCCAGCACGACGTGGGCGACCTGCGGTGGCAGTTCACGGGACTGGGCCTCGGGGCCCTGCTCCTGCTCGCGGTCGCCCTGCTGCCGCTCGCGGTCTCCCTCGCGCGACGCGTGGACCGCGGGCTCGCCGAGCGCGAGAAGATGACGGCCCAGGCGCTCTCGGCATCGGACCTCGAACGTCGACGCCTGTCCCAGGACCTGCACGACGGGCTCGTGCAGGACATTGCCGGGGTCGCGTACGTGCTGCCCGCAGTCTCGGCTGCACTACCCGAGTCGGCGACTGCCGAGCGGGAGCTGCTCGACCGGGCCGCGGCCGACCTGGCGCGCAGCGCCGAAGGCGCGCGCGAGCTGCTCACCGACGTCTACCCCGCGGACCTGGAGAGCGGCGGGCTGCTCGCGGCGGTCGATGACCTCGCCGACCGGCAGCGGCGCCAAGGCGTCGACGTCCGGGTGTCGGTCGACCCCCGACTGGACGACACGCTCCCGGTGGCGCAGCTGGTCTATCGCATCGTGCGCGAGGGGCTGCGGAACGTCGCGAAGCACGCCGCCGCCGCCGCGGTCGAGGTCCGGGCGGTCCGCCGGGGAGACCGCGTGGTGGTCGAGGTGCGCGACGACGGCGTGGGGCTGTCGCACCCGGCTGCGCAGCCCCAGGGCGACGGGCGCCGCCGGCACCTGGGGCTGCAGCTCCTCCGCGACACCCTCCGGACGCTCGGGGGCGAGCTGAGCACACGGGGAGGCCCCGCCGGGCGCGGCGTCGTGCTGCATGCCGAGTTCCCCGTCGTCATGGTCTCGTCAGGCGGCGGCACACGGGCGGGCGCCTCGCCTCCACCGGAGCCGTGACGAGGGCCCTCGTCACCCGCCGGAGACGGCGTTGATGATGTGGACCCGGGCTCCCGCGGGCACCGGCGTCGCGACGCCCTCGCCGCGCGTGGCGTCCTCACCGTTGACGAAGACCTTGACGTGGCGCCGGATCAGGCCGCGCTCGTCGCGGACCTTGCCGTCGAGGATGCGGTGCTCGGCGAACGCCCGGTCGAGCAGCTCGGCGACGCTCTGGCTGTCGCCGGGCGACTCGACCTCGATCTCGGCCACGCCACCGACGAGGTCGCGGAGCATGCCGGGCAGGATGACGCGGACGGGGGCGCTCATGCGGACACCGTTGCCCCTCAACCGATCTGGGCAGCGCGCACGACGAGGACGTCGGGCAGCTGCGTCGCGATACGCGTGAAGGACTCCCCCTCGTCGACCGAGGCGAAGACGTCGCCGTTGCGCGTGCCGAGGTAGACCCCGACCGGGTCGGCGGTGTCGAGGGACGCGGCGTCGCGCAGGACGCACGTGAAGCTGCCCGAGGGCAGCCCCTGAGCCTGCATGCGCCAGTGCGCACCACCGTCGTCGGAGCGCTGCACCTGGAGCTGGGCGCCGGGCGGGATGCGCTCGCCGTCGTCGGCGACCGGGACGTTCCACACGACGCCCGGACGGCGCGGGTGAGCCAGGATCGTGAAGCCGAAGTCGGTGGGCAGGCCGTCGGCGATGGACTGCCACGACGCACCGTTGTCGTCGGAGCGGTACACGCCCTTGTGGTTCTGGGCGTAGAGCTCGCCGTCGGCCCGGCCGCGGGCGACCTTGTGGACGCACTGGCCGAACTCGGGGTACTCGTCGTCGGGCATGAAGTACGCCCTGATGCCCGGGTTCGACGGCGCCCAGGTCTCGCCGGAGTCGGAGGAGCGGTAGACGCCGCCCGTGCTCATGGCGACGAGGAGGTTCTCGGGGTGGCCCGCCTCGGGGATGATCGTGTGGACCGCTCCCCCGCCGAAGCCCGGCTCCCACTTCGGCCGGTGCGGGTGGTTCCAGAGCCCGCGGACGAGCTCGTAGTGCTCGCCGCGGTCGGTACTGCGGAAGAGAGCGTGCGGCTCGACGCCGGCCCAGACGACGTCGTCGTCGTTGGGGTCGGGGGTCAGCTGCCAGACCCGCTCGAGCGCGGTGTCGGTGTCGGTGGGGAACGCGAGGGCCCGCTCGGCGCTCTCGGTCCACGTGCGTCCGGCGTCGGTGCTCACCTGGACGGTCGGGCCCCAGTGCCACGACTTGACGCCGGCGAGCACGCTCGTGCGACCGGCGCGGGTGTCGATCGCGACCGACGCGACCTCACTCATGAGGAAGTGCGGGCCCTCGAGGGTCCACTCCGCCCGGTCGGCACTCCGGGCCACCCACAGCCCCTTGCGCGTGCCGATGGCGACGATCGTCTCTGTCATGTTCACAGTGTCCACTACCCCGCCGACAGCGACAAGGTCTCGACACGCCGGGCGGTGAGCGGCTGCTCGACGGCGTTCCTCAGAGGGCGCGCGGGCGTCCCTCGGCGACGACGTTCTCGAGGGGGCGACCGTCGCGCAGCGCCTCGACCTGCCGCCGCACGAGGGCGACGGCGCGCGGTCGCATCGCGTCGGTCGCCCCTCCGACGTGCGGGGTGATGAGCACCCCTGGTGTCGTCCAGAGCGGGTGGTCGGCCGGCAGCGGCTCGGGGTCGGTGACGTCGAGGCCGGCGTGGAGCCGCCCCGACGCGCACTCGGCCACGAGCGCGTCGGTGTCGACGACCGGTCCGCGCGCGACGTTGACGACGACCGCGCCGTCCGGCAGCAGCGCCAGGGCCTCGGCGTCGACGAGCCCGCGCGTGGCATCGGTGAGGGGCACGATGACGACGACGACGTCGTGGTGCGGCAGCAGGTCGGGCAGCTCGTCGACGCCGTGGACCACGTCGACGAGGTCGTCCCCGGCGCGGGCCCGGCTGGCCACGGCCGTCACCGACACCTCGAACGGCAGGAGTCGTCGCACGACGGCGCGGCCGATGTTGCCGTAGCCGAGGACGAGGACGCGCCGGTCGGCGAG
>JAEXXY010000215.1 GCA_023451855.1 Actinomycetes bacterium | reverse complement strand
GCCGAGCGCCGCTCCTCCCGCGGCCAGCAGCGCCGACCCGGCGGCGACGCCGCCGAGGAACAGGTAGGCGGGAATCTCCTTCTCCCACGGGGCCGGCTTGACGATGTGGCGGCCGTAGTAGCTGTCGAACGTCGCGTCCGGCACCATGAGCGACTCGTCGCGCCGCCGGCGTCCGCCGTCCTGCCCGGCCGAGCGGGCACCGTCGCGCCGACGCTCCTTCTCGGGCGGGCGGTCCGCGTCGAAGGGGTTGGTCGTCATCGCTTCCTCCCGACGAACGCGGCGGCGGCCATGCCGAGCATGGCGATCCCGGCCAGGCCGGCCTTGCGGAACATGTCGGGCAGGTCGGCCGTCGTGACGCGCGGGTCGGGCGGCAGGCCGTAGACCTCGGGCTCGTCGAGGAGCAGGAACACCGAGCCGGTGCCGCCGACGCCGTCGTTCTCGTCGGTGCCGTAGAGGCGTGCCTCGGTGTACCCGTGCTCGTGCAGCTCGGCGACCCGGGCACGGGCGGTGGCGCGCATCTCGTCGAGGTCGCCGAACTTGATCGACGTCGTCGGGCAGGCCTTGGCGCACGCAGGCGTCTGGCCGTCGCCGAGGCGGTCGTAGCAGAGCGTGCACTTCTGGGCGATGCCGACGTTCTTGACCTCGCCGTTGCTCGACGCGTACGACGGCGGGTTGTCGTGGCGACCGGACGTGGCGCTCGAGCCGCGCTCCGTGCCGGCACCCTTGATGGTGATGCCGTGCGACCGGTGGCCCTTCTCGTGGCCCTCGTCGCCGCGGCGGCGCTCGATGACGCCGAACGGGCAGGCGGCGACGCAGTAGCCGCAGCCGTTGCAGATGTCGTCCTGCACGACGACGGTGCCGAACTCGGTGCGGAACAGCGATCCGGTGGGGCACACGTCGAGGCAGGCCGCGTGGGTGCAGTGCTTGCAGACGTCCGACGCCATGAGCCACCGCACGTCGGGCAGCTCGGGCTCGGCCACAGCCGTGGCCACCGGCGCGGCCCCCGGCTCCTCGGCCGGTCGCACGGTCGGCATCCCGAGCTGGACGAGCCGGCGGCCGGACTCGCGGGCCTGCTCGATGCGCTCGGTGCTCTGCTCGACGAACGCGACGTGGCGCCACGTGCTCGCGCCGAGCGCCCCGGTGTTGTCGTAGGACTGGTTGAGCAGGTCGAGGCCGTCCTCGGGGATGCCGTTCCACTCCTTGCACGCCACCTCGCACGCCTTGCAGCCGATGCAGATCGAGGTGTCGGTGAAGAACCCCTTGCGCGGCTCGTGCCGGTCCCACGCGGCGTCGGCCGCGGGATCGGTCGGTCCGGACAGCTGGTTGCGCCAGAAACCCACGCCTCAGCCCTCCTTCTTCTTCTCGGGCGACGTGTCGGAGCCCCTGCCGGGGATCGACTCCGGGTGGCCGGTGCGCAGCTCGTTGCTCGTCATGACGGTCACGCCGGCGCGCGACTGGTAGTCGGCGACGAACCGCAGCAGCGCCTCGCCCGTGGGCCGGCGGCCCGGCACGATGTCGCACGAGCCGGCCTTGCTCTCCTGGATCTGGACGTTCGGGTCGAGGGCGACGCCGAGCAGGTCGTTGGCGGCGTCGCCGCTGACGACGGCCGCGCTGCCGACCCCCCAGTGGTAGGGCAGGCCCACCTGGTGCACGGTGCGACCCCGGATGACGAGCGGCGTCATCCGCTCGGTGACGAGCACACGCGCCTCGACGGCGGTGCGGGCCGACACGATGGTGGCCCACCCGCCCGGCTCCAGCCCGCGCTCCTTCGCCAGCTCGGGAGAGACCTCGCAGAAGAACTCCGGCTGCAGCTCGGACAGGTAGGGCAGGAAGCGGCTCATGCCGCCGGCCGTGTGGTGCTCGGTGAGCCGGTAGGTCGTGAAGACGAACGGGTAGACGTCGGCACCCGGGGCGTTGCCGGACGGGCTCCAGAGGTTGTCCTTGCGCGGGAAGACCTTGCGGGCCGGGTTGGACTGCTGCCGGTAGAGCGGGTTCTGGACCGGCGACTCCTGCGGCTCGTAGTGCGTCGGCAGCGGTCCGTCGAGCATGCCCTTCGGGGTGAAGAGCCAGCCCTTGCCGTCGGCCTGCATGATGAACGGGTCGTCGCCGGCGAGGCCGTCGGGCCCACCGGTGCCCGGCTCGGGCCGGAACGTCGGCGCCTTCGTCGGCGGGAAGTCGGGCACGTCGTTGCCGGTCCACGTGCCGGCGTCAGCGTCCCACCAGACGTACTTCTTGCGCTCGCTCCACGGGTTGCCCTCGGGGTCGGCCGAGGCGCGGTTGTAGAGGATGCGGCGGTTGGCCGGCCACGCCCAGCCCCAGTCGAGCGCGGTGAGGTCCTGCTCGCGGCCCGGGCGACGGTTGGCCGCCTGGTTCTTGCCGTCCGCGTAGACGCCGGTGTAGATCCAGCAGCCGCCGTCGGTCGAGCCGTCGGCCTTCATCTCCGTGTACGCGGACAGGGGCTGGCCCGCCTTGTCACCGGTCAGGTGCCGCCCGTTGACCTCGGCGAGCACGGCCTCGGCGTCGATCTCGCCGTCGGCGTCGAGCGGGTAGTCCCACGTGAGGTCGAGCAGCGGCCGGTCACGCGGGTCGGTCGAGTCGGCGAGGATCTCGCGGACCCGCTTTCCCAGCTCGAAGAAGAACTCCAGCTCGCTCTGGGCGTCACCGGGCGGCGGGACCGCCTTGTGGTGCCACTGGAGCATCCGCTGGGTCTGCGTGAACGAGCCGGCCTTCTCGGTGTGGGTCGCCGCCGGCATGAAGAAGACCTCGGTCTGGATGTCCTCGGTGCGCAGCTCACCGGTGGCGATCTCGGGACCGTCCTTCCAGAAGGTCGCCGACTCGATCATCGCGAAGTCGCGTACGACGAGCCACTTGAGGTGCGACATCGCCTGGCGCTGCATCCGCCCGTGCGCCGAACCGACGGCCGGGTTCTGGCCGAGGAGGAAGTAGCCCTCGACCTGGTCGTCGAGCATCGCCATCGTCGTCTGGTACGTGCCGTGCGCACCGGTCAGGCGCGGCAGGTAGTCGAAGGCCCAGTCGTTCTCGGCCGTCGCGGCCTTGCCCCACCAGGCCTTGAGCAGGCTGACGGCGTAGGTGTCGGCGTTGGCCCAGAAGCCCTTCTGGTCCTTGCTGCCGATGGCGCTGACGTAGTCGTCCCACGTGTCGTGCAGGCCCGCGACCGGCATCGCGAGGTAGCCGGGGAGGATGTTGTAGAGCGTCGGGATGTCGGTGGAGCCCTGGATGCTCGCGTGGCCGCGCAGCGCCATGATGCCGCCGCCCGGTCGGCCCATGTTGCCGAGGAGCAGCTGGATGATCGCGGCGGTGCGGATGAACTGCGCGCCGAGGGTGTGCTGGGTCCAGCCGACGGCGTAGACCCACGCCGTCGTCCGGTCGCGGCCGCTGTTCTCGGTGACGGACCTGGCGAGGTAGGCGAAGTCGTCGACGCTGATGCCGCACGTGTCGGCGACCATCTCGGGGGTGTACCGCGAGTAGTGCCGCTTGAGGATCTGGAAGACGCAGCGCGGGTCCTGCAGCGACTCGTCGCGCAGCACCCGGGCGTGCTCCAGCGCCGGGCCGCCCGAGCCGTGCTCGTCACCCGCGGCGCGCTCGGACGTGCTGTGCCCGTGCTCGTGCCCGGCCGCGGGGCCACCGATGGTGCCGGGCGACGCGTCGCCGTCGCCCTCGCCCTCCCCCGCGGTCGCGTAGGCCCACGTGTCAGGGGCGTAGCTGCCCTTCTCGTCGTCGTAGCCGGAGAAGAGGCCGTCGAGGTCCTCGGTGTCCTGGAACTCCTCGCTGACGAGCGTCGCGGCGTTCGTGTACGCGACGACGTACTCCTTGAAGAACAGCTCGTTGCTGAGGATGTGGTTGATGAGCGCCCCGAGCAGCACGACGTCGCTGCCGGCGCGGATCGGGATGTGCTTGTCGGAGGTCGCCGACGTGCGGGTGAACCGTGGGTCGACGTGGATGACCCGCGCACCCTTGAGGCGCGCCTCGGTCACCCACTGGTAGGCCACGGGATGGCACTCGGCCATGTTCGAGCCCTGGATGACGATGCAGTCCGAGTTGGACAGGTCCTGCACGTACTGCGTGGCGCCGCCGCGTCCGAACGAGGACCCCAGACTGGGGACCGTGGAGGAGTGTCAAATACGGGCTTGGTTCTCGATCTGGATCGCGCCGGCTGCGGTGAACAGCTTCTTGATGAGGTAGTTCTCCTCGTTGTCGAGCGTCGCGCCGCCGAGCGAGGCGATGCCCATGGTCCGCCGCAGCGGACGGCCCTTCTCGTCGTGGTCCTGCCAGCCGGCGCGTCGGCTCTCGACGAAGCGCTGCGCGATCATCTCGACGGCGGTCTCGCGCGCCATCGGCTCCCAGTCGGTGCCGCCGGGGCGCCGGTAGAGCACGTGACGCTGGCGCGTCGGGTTGTTGACGAGCTGCTCGCTCGCGGACCCCTTGGGGCACAGGCGGCCCCGCGACACCGGCGAGTCGGGGTCGCCCTCGATCTGCACGACCTTCTCGTCCTTGACGTACACCTTCTGGCCGCACCCGACGGCGCAGTACGGGCAGACGCTCTGCACGACGCGGTCGGCCGTGGAGGTGCGGGGCGTCAGGGACCGGGTGCGCTCGGAGGTCACCGCCGGGCCGCGTCCGAGGAAGTCACCCGAGCGGACCTGCCGGACCACGGGCCAGGACAGGAACGTCTTCTTCGCCTCCATGGCCGTCACCTTCCCCGGCGTCCAGGCACGCCGACCGAGCGTCACGTCGTGTCGAGCACTCCATGCCCACGGGGCCCGGAGCTCTAACCACCCTAGGCACGCGAGTCCGGAAAGTGGGGGTACGGGCCGGACCGGGTGTCGGCCCGTACCCACGCCGGGCGTGCTGGCGCGTCAGGACAGGTACGGCGTCCCGTTGCTCCACCTGAGCACGCCGGTCCAGGCCGGTCGCACGAGCGGGCTCGCGCTCTTGCGCACGTGGAAGGCGACGCGCAGCACCCCGCCGTCGCTGATGACCTCGGCACCGCCGGGGCCGCAGAAGCGGTCGGTCGTCGAGACGCCCATGCCACCGACCCAGCGCGGGTTGCCGAGCGCGAAGAGGTCGCTGCCCGACCACACCTGCGTGGCGTAGTTGCAGTCCTTGTAGCCGTTGCGCGACACGAACAGGTGCACCTTGCCGCTGCCGTCGCGGTACACGTCGGGGGCCTCGGCGACGGCCGAGCCGATGCGGGCCGCGCTGAGCACGACCTGCGGTGAGCCGGCGAGCTTGGTGCCGGTGGCGTTGTCGACGCGGACGGCCATGATCTGGAACCGGCGCGGGCTGTAGCTGCCGATCTTGTAGACGAGGTAGCGGTTGCCGTAGCGGCTCGTGTACTGGGCCGGGTCGATGGCCTCGCTGTAGCCCGACGGCGGGCAGACGAGTGGCGTCGCCGCCGGGGCGAACGGGCCGGTGGGCGAGGCCGAGCGGGCCGCCCCGATGCAGTGCTTGTTGTTGGTGGCCGAGCCGGGCGCCTCGCGGCGGGCGGCGAAGAACATCGTGAAGCGTTCGGCGCCCGGGGTGCTCGCCGTCTGGAAGACGTGCGGCGCCCACAGCTCGGCGGGCGAGCTGTCGGTCGACTCGAACGTCCACGCGGGGCGACCGCTCATCGAGTTCCCGACGATGCCGAAGCCCGAGCCGGGTGAGGCAGAGCGGGCGACGCGGAAGCCGGCGCCCGTCGCGTACAGGTAGTACTTCGTGCCCTGGGCGCGCGTCGTGAACTTCGCGAACCCGGGGTCCGGGAAGTCGCGGGCGATGACGTTGCGGGCGCTGCTGCCGCTCGTGACGGCCTGCGCCGGGGCCGACGCGACGGCACCGGCGAGCACCACCGCCGCGGCCCCGAGGGCAGCGACGACTGCGGTCTTCTTCATGTGTCTCCCCTGATTCCCCTGGTGGTGCCGGGTTCGTGCCCGGCTGGCGCGATTGTGGCCCACCGCGGGCCCCGCGTCCATGGGGAGCTCTCCACCGCTCCTAGACTCGGGAGCGATGGACTCCCCCGCACCCGGACCGCGCCGGCCGGCGCTGCGGCAGGCGACGGCGGGCCTGCTGGGCTGGGGACCACACGGCGGTGCGCACCGGGTGGCCCTGCGCGCCGGCGTCTCGGTCTGCGTGCCGCTGCTCGTCCTCGTCCTGGC
>JAEXXY010000549.1 GCA_023451855.1 Actinomycetes bacterium | reverse complement strand
ACCCGGCACAGCTGCCACCCCCGGCGTGGCCGCCGGCCGCCGAGCCCGTGGCCGAGACCTACCCGGGTCCGCAGGGGCCCGGCGTCACGGTGCGCCGCGGGCCGCGGCCCGGAACCGTGATGTTCGGCCTGCTCGCGATGATCGTCGCGGCCTACGTGCTCGTCGCCAACCTGACCAACGCCGACCTCAGCATCCGGCTCGTCGGGCCGCCGCTCATCGGTGCGTTCGGCGGGATGCTCCTGCTCGTGGGGATCGCCGGGGTCCTCGCCGGCCGCCTGCGCCGCTGACCGGCGCTCACCGGCACCGGCCGGTCGACGCCGACGCGTCGACCGGTCGGTACCGCGTCGGGCGGCTCCCGTGGTTACGCTGCGCACGGGACACGGCCCGCCCGCGTCCACGACCCCACCGCACGACACACGGAGGCACGACGTGACGCTGAAGTCCGGCATCGACCTCGGCGCGATGGACCGCGCCACCCGTCCCCAGGACGACCTGTTCCGGTTCGTCAACGGCACGTGGCTCGACACGACGGACATCCCCGAGGACCGGGCGCGCTTCGGCACCTTCGACGTCCTGCGCGAGCAGTCCACCGCGCGCGTGCACGACCTCATCGAGGCGGCGGCCGCCGACCACGACGCCGCGCCCGGCTCCCCGACCCGCCAGGTGGGCGACCTCTACGCGAGCTTCATGGACACCGAGCGGATCGAGGCGCTCGGCCTCGCGCCCCTCGAGCCGTTCCTGTCCGACGTCGCCACGGTGCACGACGTCGAGTCGCTCGGCGCGACGCTGGGGCGCCTCGAGCGCGTCGGCGTCCACGGCGTGCTGCACTCCTGGGTCGGTCCGGACGAGCGCTCGCCCGAGGAGTACGTCGTCTACCTCGAGCAGGGCGGCCTCGGACTGCCCGACGAGTCGTTCTACCGCGAGGACAAGTACGCCGCGATCCGCGAGGCCTACGTCGCGCACATCGGCCGGCTCCTGACGCTCGCCGGGATCCCGGCCGCCGAGGACAAGGCCGTTCGCGTCATGGCCCTCGAGACGCGTCTGGCCGCGGGCCACTGGGACAACGTCGCCACGCGCGACGCCGTCAAGACCTACAACGCGCACAGTCTCGACGAGGCACGGCAACTCGCACCCCAGTTCCCTTGGGACGCCTGGCTGCTCGGCATGAAGGCCCCGGAGGGCGCGTTCGCCAAGGTCATCGTCCGGGAGCCGAGCTTCCTCACGGCGCTCGGCGAGGCGCTCGCCGAGGTCGAGATCGCCGACTGGCAGGCCTGGCTCACCTGGCACGTGCTGAGCGAGTTCGCCTCCCTGCTGCCGCAGGCCCTCGTCGAGGAGGACTTCGACTTCTTCGGCCGCACCCTGTCGGGCCAGCCGGAGAACCGCGAGCGCTGGAAGCGCGCCGTGTCGGCGGTGGAGCACGGCGTCGGCGAGTCCGTGGGCCGGCTCTACGCCGAGAAGTGGTTCCCGCCGGAGGCCAAGGAGCGCATGCAGCAGCTCGTCGCCAACCTCGTCGAGGCGTTCCGGCGGTCCTTCGGCTCGCTCGCGTGGATGGGCCCCGAGACCCGCGCCGAGGCGATCGCCAAGCTCGACGCCTTCACGCCGAAGATCGGCTACCCCGACACCTGGCGTGACTACTCCTCGATCGCCATCGACCCGGGCGACCTGATCGGGAACGTCACTCGCGCAACGGAGTTCGAGGTCGACCGGAACCTTGCCAAGATCGGCCGCCCGGTCGACCACGGTGAGTGGTTCATGCTGCCTCAGCACGTCAACGCGTACTACATGCCCTCGATGAACGAGATCGTCTTCCCGGCTGCCATCCTCCAGCCGCCGTTCTTCGACCTCGAGGCCGACGACGCCGTCAACTACGGCGGCATCGGCGCCGTCATCGGGCACGAGGTCGGCCACGGCTTCGACGACCAGGGCTCGCGCTACGACGGCACGGGCGCCCTGCGCGACTGGTGGACCGAGGGCGACAGGGAGCGCTTCGACGCCCTGTCGCAGCGCCTCATCGAGCAGTTCAGCGCCTACACGCCGGCGGGACTCGACGACTCGCACAAGGTCAACGGCGCCCTGACCGTCGGCGAGAACATCGGCGACCTCGGCGGCCTGCAGATCGGGTACGCGGCCTACCGCATCGCCACCGAGGAGTCGGGCATGCCCGAGATCGACGGCTTCACCGGGCCGCAGCGCTTCTTCATCGGCTGGGCGCGGGTGTGGCAGGGCAAGGCACGCGAGGCGGAGGCGATCCGCCTGCTCGCCATCGACCCGCACTCGCCGCAGGACGCGCGAGGCAACGCTGTGCGCAACGTCAGCCAGTTCCACGAGGCGTTCGCCGTGACGCCTGAGGACGCCATGTGGCGCCCGGAGGAGGAGCGCGTCCAGATCTTCTGACCGGCGGCCGAGGTCGCGCGTCGGGTCAGAGGACCTTCTTGAACCCGACGTGCGACTTCTCGAAGCCGAGGCGCTCGTAGAAGCGGTGCGCGTCGAGGCGCCTCGCGTCGGAGGTCAGCTGCACCAGTGTGCAGCCGAGCCGCCGCGACTCCTCGACCGCCCACTCGATCAGCTGGGTGCCCAGGCCCGAGCCGCGTTCGGACGACTCGACCCGCACGCCCTCGACGATGGTGCGCGTGGCGCCGCGTCGCGACAGGCCCGGCTGCACCGTCAGCTGGAGGGTGCCGACGACGCGTCCATCCTGCTCGGCGACGACGAGGTGCTGCCCGGGGTCGGCGGCGACCCGCTCGTAGGCGTCCTCGTAGGGCGCCAGGTCTTCGGGCGTCTCGCGTGAGGCGCCGAGCACGTCGTCGGCGAGCAGGGCGACGATGGCCGGCACGTCGGCGCGGCGGGCCGGCCGGATGAGAGGTCGGTCGCCCCGTTCGGGTCCACGAGCGGCTCCCGGTGGCGTCGTGGTCACCGGTCGGCGGACTCGTCGGATTCGGCGGACTCGCCGGATTCGGCGGACTCGGCGGCGGCCTTGAGCTGGGCCAGGCCCTTCTCGAAATCGGGGCCGATGAGCTTCTCCATCGACCAGAACCGGCTCATGAGGCGCATGACGGCGTTCTGCGGCCCGGTCATGGCCCACTCGACCGCCGTCGAGTCCCCTTGGGGCGTCAGGGTGAAGTCGACGCGGTTGGTGGCCCGCATCGGCGCCGAGAAGACGAGGTCGACACCGACGTGGTGGGGCTGCGACTCGACGATCTCCATGCGCCCTTGGCCGGCCTTGCTGTTGCCGCGCCACGCGTACGTCGCCCCCACGCCGGACTGCGGGCCGGCGTAGGTGCGCTCCAGGTGGGGGTCGAGTCCCTCCCACGGAGACCACTTCTGCCACTCGTGCAGGTCGTTGACGAGGGCGTGGACGCGCTCGGTCGAGGCTGCGACGAGGGTCGAGCGACTGATGTGGAAGTCCTTGGCCATGGCGCGATCCTGCCATCCCGCCCGGCCGGGCGGGCGGGATGGCAGGCGAGGCGTCAGGCGGGCGGAGCGATGTCCTGCTGGGAGGGCAGCCGGTCCTGGCGCACGATGCCCACCGGGCACGTCATGCCGTTCGGGCCGTGGTTGCAGTAGCCGCCGGGGTTCTTGTGCAGGTAGCCCTGGTGGTAGTCCTCGGCGAGGTAGAACGGCCCGGCGTCCTCGGCCGAGCGGATCTCGGTCGTGATCTGCCCGAACCCGTTGTCGTCGAGGACCTTCTGGAAGGCCTCGCGGGTGGCCTCGGCGGCGAGCCGCTGCCCCTCGGTCGTCCAGTAGATGGCCGAGCGGTAGGCGGTGCCGATGTCGTTGCCCTGTCGGTTGGCCGTCGTCGGGTCGTGGTTCTCCCAGAAGGCCTTGAGCAGCAGCTCGGGGGAGGTCTTCTCGGGGTCGTAGACGACGCGGACGGTCTCGGCGTGGCCGGTGCGCCCGGTGCACGTCTCCTCGTAGGTCGGGTTGGGTGTGTAGCCGCCCATGTAGCCGGCGGCCGTGCTGATGACGCCGTCCTGGCGCCAGAAGATCCGCTCGACGCCCCAGAAGCAGCCCATGGCGACGTAGAGCACCTCGGATCCCTCGGGCCACGGGCCCTCGAGCGGCGTGCCGAGGACGACGTGGGTCGGGTTCACCTGGAACGGGCGCTCCGCACGGCCGGGGAGGGCCTCCTCGCGCGCGGGCATCTGGGTCTTCCTGCCGAGTCCGAACACCATTCCAGTGTCACATCCTTCGTGTGGGGCGGGTCCTACGCC
>JAEXXY010000539.1 GCA_023451855.1 Actinomycetes bacterium | reverse complement strand
TCCCGGCACGAGCGCGCCGAGGACGAGGCGGACGGACGCGGCGCCGACGCGTGTGCGCGTCGTCGCCGCGACGAGCCGGCGGACCGCCTCGAGGGCCAGGCGGCCGCGCACGACCCGCGGCGGAGTCGTGAGGAAGGTGGACAGCAGCCACGTGACGGCGTCGCGGTCGTCGGCGGCCACGAACGTCGCCGACGACCACGTCGGCAGCACGACGTACTCCGACTCCACCTCGACGCCGAGCCGCTGCGCGGCCCGACGCAACCGTCCCCGACCACCCGCACGCCGGTCGGCGAGCGCCACCGGCGACCCGGCGGGCAGTCCGCGGGCCCGTTCGGCGTCGGCGGGCACCGACGGCCACACGACCGGCGCACCCGACGGCACGAGCAGGGACGCCGATGCGGGCACCCCCGGCCGCGACCGCACCACGGACGGCGCGGCGGTCATGACACCCTCGCCTGGAGGCGTCCCGGACCGGTCCCGCCGAAGCCCACGAGCTGCCGGCGCGGCTGGGCCGCGCCCTGGGAGTAGACCCGGTCCAGCACCTCACCGGCGGTCGTCTGGTCGTAGCGGTCGCCGAGGTGGGCCTGCGCGTGGGCGGCCCACAGCCGTGCCTCCTCGGGGTGGGCGAAGACGTGGTCGACGGCGGCGGCGAGCAGGTCGGCGCGGCCGGGCGGAACGAGCAGGCCGGTCTCTCCCGGGATGACGACGTCGGGCACGGCGTTGACGGCCGTGGCGACCACCGGGATGCCGCACTGCTGGGCCTCGACGACGACGCACGGCAGGCCCTCGTAGCGGCTCGCCATGGCGAAGACGTCGAACGCCGGCAGCAGGGCGGCGACGTCGGACCGGTTGCCGAGCAGGTGCACCCGGGCATCGAGCCCGAGACGGTGCACGTCGCGGCGGGTGCGTTCGGCCAGCTCGCCGTCGCCGGCCCAGACGAGCACGGCGGGGGTTCGCATCCGGCGGAGCGCCTCGAGCATGACCTCGGGCGCCTTCTGGAAGTCGAGGCGACCGACGGTACCGAGCACCGGGACGTCGTCGGACAGCCCGAGCAGCGCCCGGGCCCGGGCCCGCGTCGACGGGTCGAGCCGGACGCTCGGCTCGTCGACGGCCGGACCGACGGTGTGCAGCTGGTCGGGTCGGGCGAGCCCGCGGCGCAGGGCCTCGACGGCGACGCCGGTGCCGACCGCGAGGTAGGCGTCGGTGACCCGCGACAGGCGGCGCTCGATGCGGATGTAGGCGGCCCGTAGCGCCGGGTTCTGGAACTCGTGGAACGGGAAGCCGTGCAGGGTGTGGACGATGAGCGGGACACCGCTGCGGGAGGCAGCCATCCGGCCGAGCGCCCCGGCCTTGGCGCTGTGGGTGTGCACGACGTCGGGACGCCGCTCGTGCACGAGGTCGAGCAGCCGGCCGTAGGCCGTGGCGTCCTCGCGCGGCTGGATCGGCGAGACGAGCTCGGGCACGACGACGACCTCGACGCCGGCGGCGCGGGCGCGGTCGAGCAGGACGCCCTCCCTGGTGCCGGTGACGAGCACGCTCTCGTAGCGGCTCGGGTCGAGGGCCACGGCCCCGCGCACGGCGACGCCGCCCGCACCTGCGACGCAGCGGGTCACGACGTGCATCACTCGGGTCGTCATCAGGACCCCACCCCCTCGGCCGGCGCCAGTGCCCGGACCCGTTCGACGATCTCGGCCAGTGTCGTGCCGGGAGTGCGCGGCAGGCGCACCCCGAGGACGGGGACGCTGCCGGCCAGGGCGTCGGCGACCTCGGCGACGGCCGGGTGGGCCGGCCCCCGCCCGGTGCCGAGGGCGAGCGTCGCCGCGTACGCCCAGTAGCGCCGCAGCTCGCCCGCCGCGTAGGTGCCACCGACGAGCTCGCGCGCGGCGGCGTCGGGGTCGGTGCGTCTCACCTCGACGGCGTCACCGTCACCGCGGGAGAGCACGAGCACGGCGTCGGGACGGACGGTGTCGATGCGCCGCGCCCAGTCGGACTCGCGACGTCCGTGCGGCATCTTGCGCCCCGAACCGCCCTCTGCTCGTGTAGGTTCCAGCAGCCCGTGCACGATGTGACCGTCCGTGGTGCAGAGGTTGTCGCTGACTGGCGCGTCGGTGGGTCCGGTGAGCGTCCCGACGAGCGTGGACTTGCCGACTCCACCCGGTCCGGCGAGGACGACGGCGTAGCCGTCGACCGTCGCCGCGGACACGTGCATCGGCACCTGCCCCCTCGTGCCGGCCCACCACAGGGCCGGGTACTGCACGAGCACGGCCCTCTGGAGGAGAACCTGCCGGTCCGGTGCGGCCAGGCCCAGGGCCCGCTGGCGCCAGCCCCTCAGCGGCCGGGCCACCACCTCGAGCGTGCCCGACCCGGGCCGGACGACGACGTCGAGGGCGCTCGAGCACGCGTCGGTGAGGACCACCTCGCGGCCATCGGTCCACGCACCCCGCGTCACGAGGCGGTGTCCGGCACGGGCCGACACGGTCGCGTCGTCGGACACCATGACGTGGACGTCCGCGGTGGCGGCCGGCCCCGGCATCTCCTGCCCGGCGCAGGACTCGCGGACGAGCTCGGTCCAGGGGCCGTCGCCGTCGACGTGCACGACGAGTCCCGCCGTGCGCAGCCACACGCTCATCAGCGCAGCACCCCCTCCGGGGCCGGGTCCGTCCCCGAGGCGTGTGAGGGGTCGTGTGAGGGGTCGTGTGAGGGGTCGTGTGAGGGATCCGGGGGCGCGGCCGCCCCGTCGGACTCCGTGGCTGCGGCGGGCTCGACGGGGGTCGGGCCGTCACCGTCCGCAGTGCGGTCGGCCTCCGGCCTCGGCGCGGTCGCCGTGGCGGCCCGCCCGTTCGGGTGGTCGGTGCTCGGTGTCACGCCGGCAGCCCTCCCGGCCGGTTCGGCACGCACCACCTCGCGGTCCCAGGGCGACTCCCACACCGAGACCTGGGGGTCGAAGTCGTGCGACGCGCCTCCGGCGTCGCCGGAGCCACCACGTGCCTGGGCGGGGGCCCCGGCCCCGGGACGCGGTGTGACGACGACGCCGTCGTGGGC
>JAEXXY010000197.1 GCA_023451855.1 Actinomycetes bacterium | reverse complement strand
CTCGTGGGGGGCTTCGGGGCGGGCTGGCCGGCGACCGCGGCCGTGGGGGCCGTCGGGCTGTTCGGGCTCGTGGGCGCGGTCGTCACCTAGAGGAGCCCCGCCTTCGTCATCAGCTCGATGACCTTCGGGCCGTTGAGCGTGAACGGGTCGATCTTCGGCGCCCGCAGCGAGTCGAGCGGCGGCAGTGCGGGGTCGGACGCGACGCCGGTACCGACCGCGTACTCCTTGGCATCGGTCGTGCCGAGGACCTTCTGGCCCTCCTTGCTCGTGACGAACGCGAGGAACTTCTGGGCGTCCGCAGCGTGCTTGCTGCTCTTGAGCACGCCGCCGCCGGACAGGCTGACGAAGGCGCCCGGGTCCTCGTTCTTGAAATAGTGCAGCTTGGTGTTGCCGCTGCTCTCCTTGTCGAGGGCCTGGTCGCGGTACCAGTAGTAGTGGTAGATGACGCCCATGGCCGACTGGCCGGAGTTGACGGCCTTCATCGTCGCGATGTTGTTCTGGTAGACCTTCGCGCCCGACTTGAGGCCGGCGAGCCACTCGGAGGTCTTGGCCTCACCCTGCGTGGCGAGCACGGCGGAGACGATGGCCTGGAAGTCGGCGCCGCCGGCGGCCGCGCCCCACCTGCCGTTGAACTCCGGCTTGGCGAGGTCCATGAGCGAGGCCGGCAGCTGCGACTCGGAGATCTTGCTCGGGTTGTAGACGAGCACGGTCGAGCGGGCGGCGATGCCGACCCAGTCCTTCGACGACGGCACGTACTGCGGCCCGACCTGGCCGAGCGTCGCGGCCTCGACGGGGGCGAGCAGGCCGGCCTTCTGGACGGTCGTCATGGCCGGGGAGTTCTCGGTGAGGAAGACGTCGGCGGGCGAGCTGGCGCCCTCCTGGACGATCTGGGCGCCCATCGAGGAGTCGTTGCCGTACCGCACCTGCACCTGGATCCCGGTCTTGTCCTGGAACTCCTTGCCCCACTCCTCGGTGAGGTTCTTGTGCTGCGCGCTGTAGATCGTCAGCTTGGAGGAGTCGAGGTCACCGGTCGCCTCGAGGCTGCTGCCGCACGCGGTCAGGCCGAGGGCGGCGACGACGGTCGCGGCGAGGGCGATGGCGGGGCGGCGGCGCGTCACGACGGGACTCCTGGTGGCGGTCGACGGTGCTGGACGGTGCTGGGCAAGGGGTCGTGCGAGGTCTGGCGGGATCGCTGGCGGGTCGAGCCGGCCGCCGCACGAATTACGCAACGACCTTCTGACCTAAAGCAGGACCTGTTGCAGGCTAACCGACGGTCGAGCCCGCGCCGAAACCGGGGGTCACATTTGCATTAGGTATGCCTAACCTTATTGACTACACGCCGTGACCGCGACTGCGCTTTCCCTCGAACGGACCGACGACGCCTCGGCGCAGTCGGCGCTGGGGGCGCTGAGGGCGCTGGGGGCGCTGGGCACGCTGTCGGGGCCGTCGTGGCTGGACGGGCTCGCCGCGCACGGGGTCCGCACGGCCCTGCACACCGATGCCGGTCCGGTCACGTACGCCGACCTCGCCCGACGCGTCGACGACCTCGCGCACCGGCTCACCGGGGCGCGCCGGCTCGTCCTCGTCGAGGGACGCAGCACCGTCGAGACCGTCGTGGCCCACCTCGGCGCGCTGAGGGCCGGGCACGTCGTGCTCCTCACGGCCCCCGGCGAGGCAGCGCAGCGCCTGGCCGCCGCCTACGACCCCGACGTCGTCCTGGACGCGTCCGGCACGCTCGACGAGCGCCGCGAGGAGTCGGCGCACGAGCTGCATCCCGACCTCTCCCTCCTGCTGAGCACGAGCGGTTCGACCGGGTCGGCCAAGCTCGTCCGGCTCTCGCACGCCAACCTCGCCGCCAACACGGCCCAGATCGACGCCGCTCTCGGCGTCCGCGCCGACGACTGCGCGGCCCTGACGCTGCCACTGACCTACTGCTACGGCCTGTCCGTGCTGACGACCCACCTCGCGCGCGGCGCGGGCGTGCTGCTCACCGACCGCTCGGTCGTCGACGAGTGCTTCTGGACGCGCTTCCGGGCCGTGGGCGCCACGACGTTCCCGGGCGTGCCGCACACCTTCGAGCTGCTCGAGCGCAGTGGCTTCGCCCAGCGCGACCTCCCGACGCTGCGGTACGTGACCCAGGCCGGCGGACGCATGGACCCGGCGCGCGTCCGGCGCTTCGCCGAGCTCGGCCAGGAGCGCGGGTTCGACCTCGTCGTCATGTACGGCCAGTGCGAGGCGACGGCCCGGATGACCTACCTGCCGCCCGACCTCGCCGTCGACCACCCCGACACCGTGGGCCTGCCGGTGCCAGGCGCGTCGGTCGAGGTCGAGGACGGTGAGATCGTCTTCCGCGGGCCGAACGTCATGCTCGGCTACGCGCACGGGCCGGCCGACCTCGCCCTGGGGAGCACGGTCGACGCGTTGCGCACCGGTGACCTCGGCGAGGTGACGCCGGAGGGGCTGGTGCGGGTCACGGGCCGCCGCTCGCGGTTCGTCAAGGTGCTCGGTCACCGCGTCGACCTCGACGCGCTCGAGGGCCGGCTCCGGGACGAGGGTCACGACGTGCGGTGCGCCGGACGCGACGGCCTCGTCGCCGTCGCAGCCCGTGGCGCCGTGGCTGCTCCCGCACGGGAGACCCTGCGAAGCAAGGCGATCCGCGCGTGCGGCGTGCCGCGGGAGGCGCTACGCGTCGTCCCGGTGGTCGACCAGCCGGTGCTCGCGTCGGGAAAACCGGACTACCCCGCCGTGCTCGCGCTCGCGTGCGACGAATGCCCGGCCCGGCCCGGTGCCACCACCGACGCCGCGCAGCCCGAGCGCGCCGTCGCCGCGCTGTACGGCCGGCTGCTCCAGCGGGAGGTCACCGACGACGCCACCTTCGTGTCGCTCGGCGGCGACTCGCTCTCCTACGTCGAGGTGTCCATCCGCCTCGAGCAGCTGCTCGGTAGCCTGCCGGAGAGCTGGCACGTGACGCCCGTCGCCGACCTCGAACGCCTCCGCGCCGCCGCGACCGCCGCGACGGCGCCGGACGCCGGCGAGCCCGCGCCGCCCCAGGCG
>JAEXXY010000500.1 GCA_023451855.1 Actinomycetes bacterium | reverse complement strand
GGGCGCCGCCGCGAGGTCACGCCTGGAGCCGCGTCGTTGCACGAACCTGCAACGGCCCGGCCCCCCGGGCAACCTTTCAGGCCTCTCAAGCGTCAGGCGATGGCTGCGGTCTGCGCCGAGTACACCGCGCGCGACAGGTAGCCGGAGCGTGCCCCGGTGACGCGCACCTTGACGTACTTGCCCTTGTCGAGGCTCGTCAGCTTGTACGTACGGGCCGTGGCCCCGCTGATGGCCACGCCCGAGCGGTACCACTGGTAGGTGAAGGTCGTCGGGGCTGGGCTCCACGTGCCCGGCACGGCGGTCAGCGTGTAGGCCACCTTGCGGGTGCCGGAGACCGTCGGCGTCGGCGCGGTGAAGGCCCCGAGGACCGCCGAGGTGGCGGCCGAGGTGCGAGCCACGGCCAGGTAGCCGGTCTTGGTGCCGGTGACCCGCACCGTCATGGCCTTGCCCTGGTCGGCGGTCGTCAGCTTGTACGTGGCGGCCGTGGCCCCGCTGATCGCGGCGCCGGAGCGGTACCACTGGTAGGCCAGCGTGACGGGTGCCGGACCCCACGTGCCGGGGACGGCCGTCAGGGTGTAGCCGACGGCCTTGGTGCCGCTGATCGTCGGCGTGGGCGCGGTGAGGGCCCCGAGGACGGCCGTGGTGGCGGCCGAGGTCTTTGCCGCTGTCGCATAGCCGGACTTCGTGCCCGTGACGCGGACCATCAGGGTCTTGCCCTGGTCGGCCGTCGTCAGCGCGTACGTGGCGGCGGTCGCCCCACTGACGGCGGCGCCGGAGCGGTACCACTGGTAGGCGAGGGTGACCGGTGCGGGTCCCCAGGTTCCGGGGACGGCGGTGAGGGTGTACCCGACGGCCTTGGTGCCGCTGATCGTCGGCGTCGGGGCCGTGAGCGCGCCCTGGACGACGGGACCCGACGCGGCCTGCTGGAGCGAGCCCGCGGCGTCGTAGGCCGTCATGCGCAGCTGGATGCGCTTGCCCATCATGTCGCTCGTCACCGGAAGCGGCTGCAGGCCGCCGTAGTCCGTGTCCCGCGGCACGCCGCCGACGACCCACGTGTACGTCGGGTTCCAGTCGCCGGCCGGCGTGATCGCGCCGTGGCTCGCGGTCAGCGTCGTGCCGACGACCCCCGAACCGGTGATGGTCAGGGGGCTCGACAGGGCCGGTGCGGTGGCCTCGACCTCGACGCCGTTGGAGTCCATCTGGGCCCTGCGGTAGCCGGAGAGGGTGCCGGTGACGCGGGCGGTGACGTAGGTGTCGGCGAGGTCGCTCGTCGTCGTGAAGGTGGGGCCCGTCGCGCCGGCGATCGGCACGAGCCCGTCAGTTCCCTGCCGCATCCACTGGTAGGTCAGCGCCACGCCCGACGGTCCCCAGGCGCCGGCGTCGACGCGCAGCGTGCTGCCGACGGCGGACGAGCCGCTGACGAACGGCTCGCTGGCGGACAGTCCCTGGCCGGCGACGGGGAGCACGATCGTCATCTGTCGCCGGCGTGTCTCGGTGGTCACCGTGAAGGGCGTGGCGGTCTCGAGGGTCGCCGCGCCGTCGAAGCAGCGGTCCTGGTAGCGCGTCGCCGGAGCCCAGTGGTCGTAGTACCACGTGTCGTAGACGCAGACCTTGTAGGTGGTTCCGACCTCCGTCTCCTGGGCGAAGGTGCCGTCGGCGCCGGTGAGGAGGGGGCCGTACTGGCGTCCGAACCAGTCGCCCTCGGTGGGGCGGTACTCGAAGAGGTTCCAGTTGATGTTCTGCAGCGGCGTGCCCGAGGCATCGGTCACCTTGACGATGACGCCGGTCCACGGGTCGAGGACGAAGTCCACCCCGGTGATGGTCGCGCCGGCCGGGATCGTCCAGTCGACGTCGTCGCTCGTGCTCTTCGTGCCGTCCCAGCTCGCGGTGGCATACAGGTGCTGGTCGGCCGGGTCGGAGGCGGTGACGGTGCTCGGACCCGACTCGACGCCGGTCAGCGTGAAGGTGCCGTCGGCGGCCGATGTCGTGGACACCGACATGCCGCCGCTGGTCTTGGTCGCATCGACGGTGAAGCCGCTCACCGGCTGACCGGCGGTGTTCTTGACGGTGCCCTTGATCGTCGAGCGGCGGTCGAGCCGGATGTCGGCCACCGTCGCGGTCGTCCCGGCCGTGACCGGCGTGGCGGAGGAGAAGCTGCCCTGGTCGGCGTACCACTCGATGCCCCACTGCGAGGCGCACGTCATGTCACCCCAGCAGCCCGCCTGGATCCGGTAGGGCCCGGGCGCGCTGAAAGTGGCGGTGTAGGTGCCGTCGGGGTTGTACGTGATGACGCCGGCGTCGTTGTAGCCGGCGTCGTAGATCCACAGGCCGGCGTCGCCGACGCCGACGACCGCCCCCGTGGAGCTGAGGCCGGTGACGCGTCCGGTGATGGTGTACGTGGCGGCCTGCGCGGGCGAGGCGAGGGCGGGCACGAGACCGAGGGTCGTGGCGAGGGTGGTGGCGACGATCAGGGCGCGGCGCAGTGCGCGGCGAGACGTGTTCCCCTGAGCCCGTCGCACCGCGAGGCGGTGGCGGAGCACGTGTTCCTCCTGCGAGGTCGGTGCGCCATCCCCTGTGGCTGGCGCGGCCTCATCGTAGAGGCACGCAGGGACCTGCGGATCCCTCCGGCCGGAACCGGTCTCGCCCGGTCCGGCCGGAGGGACGCACGGGCGTCAGGCGCCGAGGACCGCCTCGCGCAGGGTGTCGAGGCCAACACCACCGACGTCGAGGGCGCGACGGTGGAAGGCCTTGAGGTCGAAGCCGTCGCCCTCGCGCTCCTTCACCTCGTCGCGCAGCTGCAGCCAGAGGCGCTCGCCGACCTTGTAGCTCGGCGCCTGGCCCGGCCACCCGAGGTAGCGGTTGAGCTCGTAGCGCAGGATCTTCTCGTCCATGAAGCCGTAGCGGGTCAGGTAGGTCCAGGCCTTGTCCCAGTCCCACTCACCGCCGCCGACCTCCTCGGGCGCCTCGAAGCCGCAGTGCACGCCGATGTCGATGACGACGCGGGCGGCCCGCAGCGACTGCCCGGCGAGCCAGCCCATGCGGTTGCCCGGGTCGTCCATGTAGCCGAGGTCGGCCATGAGGCGCTCGGCGTAGAGGGCCCAGCCCTCGCCGTGGCCGGAGACCCACGACTCGAGGCGACGCCACCGGTTGAGCAGCTCGGAGCGGTAGACCGTCTGGGCGACCTGGAGGTGGTGGCCGGGGACGCCCTCGTGGTGGACCGTCGTCAGCTCGGTCCACGTGCGGAAGACCGTGTTGCCCTTGGGGACCGACCACCACATGCGTCCGGGGCGGCTGAAGTCGTCCGACGGCCCGGTGTAGTAGATGCCGCCGGTCTGCGTCGGTGCGATGAGGCACTCGATGCGCTGCACGGGCTCCGGGATGTCGAAGTGGACGTCCTTGAGGTCGGCGATGACGGCGTCGGCGCGCTCCTGCATCCACGCCTTGAGCGCGTCGGTGCCGTGCAGGACGTAGCGCTCGTCGGAGTCGAGGATCTCGACGCCCCGCTCGACGCTGGCGCCGGGCTCGAGCCCCTCGGCGATCTCGAGCATCTGGGCGTGGAGGTCGGCGACCTGCTGCTGGCCCCACCGGTAGGTCTCCTCGAGGTCGACCGTGGCGCCGAGGAAGTAGCGCGACTCGAGCTGGTAGCGGTCCCGGCCGCACGCGTCGGCCTCGGGGGCGTGAGGGAGCAGCTCGGCCTCGAGCCAGTCGGCGAACTGCCCGTAGGCATCGGCGGCGGCGCGGGCGTTCGTCGCGAGCAGCTCGCGCTCGGGGCCGTCGAGGGGCTCCCCGCCCACCGACGCGGTGGCGACGACCGTCGTGAAGTAGCCGTCGGCGTCGAGGAGGTCGCGGGACTGCTCGGCGCAGGCGACGACCTGTCGGCGCGGCGTCACGAGTCCGCGCTCACGTGCTGCCAGCAGCGACTCGCGGTACTGCTCCAGGGCGGCCGGGATCCGGCCGAGCCGCTCGGCCAGGGTGCGCCACTGCTCTCGGGTGTCGGTCGGCATGAGGTCGAAGACGTCGCGGACCGACTGCAGCGGTGAGGCGATGATGTTGAGCGACATCTCGTCGAGTCCGGCCGCGTAGCGCTCCTCGGCGACGCCGAGCCGCTCGGTCATCGCCGCCACGGTCACCCGGTCGACGTCGTCGGCGGGCGTGGCCGAGGCCAGCTGCTCGAGGGTGCGACGCCGCAGCTGCGACTGCGCTGCGTGGCCGGCGGGGGAGAGGTCGTCGATGTCGTTCTCGCGACCCGGGACGCCGAGGTAGGTGGCGCTGATCGGGCTGAGGTCGACCATGGCGTCGAAGTAGGTCTCGGCGATGCGGTCGACGTCGGTCTGCCGGCGCGTCGTGGGCCCCGGGCCGGTGCTGGTGGTGGTGTCGGTCACCCGCCGAACGTATCCCAAGCCCGCCGGTGTCGAGCCACGGATTTCCGGACCGGCTCAGTCGGAGGGGTGGCCCTCGGAGACGAACAGGACGAGCTGGCCGCTGCGGGTGGTGGCGCCCGCGCCGGGGTAGGTGCCGACGATGAGGCCCTTGTCGGCATCGGCCGGCAGCTCGAGGCGGACGACCTTGATGCCCTGCTGGTCGACCCACGACTCGACGTCGTCGGCGGGCTCGCCGACGAAGCCGTTCGGCACGGTCCACGGGTCGCCGTCCTTGCCCTTGACGCCACCCTTGCTGACGACGACCGCGACGGTGCTGCCCTGCGGCACCGACCGGCCGGCGCGCGGGAAGGTCGCGAGCACCTCGCCCTCTGGCGCCCGGGAGCGCACCTCGACCTGCTTGACCGTGAGGCCGAGCCCCTCGAGGTTGGCCCGGGCGAAGCCGGGGTCACCGCCGACGAGGTCGCCGGGGACCTGGACCGCGTCACCCTGGCCGTCCTGCCCGTCGCCCTGGCCGGTGTCCTCCGGGGTCGGGTCGGTGGTGGCC
>JAEXXY010000402.1 GCA_023451855.1 Actinomycetes bacterium | reverse complement strand
ACCCGGCCCCTCGGCGGCGCGGACCGCCCGGACCTGCTCGGCCAGCCACCAGCGCAGCAGCTCACCGGCGGGGTCATCGGGGCCCGGACGCCACCGCTGCCCCGCGTCGGGCGGGTCGGCGACCGCTGGCGGTGGGGGCACAGGTCCTGTCTACCCTGCGCGACGCCGGCAGACCGGTGAACCGACGGACCTGTGAACCGTCGACAGACGCCTGCACGGGCGCGCGTGCGGAACGTAGAGTCGAGAGGTGGCACGGGTCACCGATCCGCCGAAGGTGCATCCGGCCGGCTCCCTCGGTGCCGCGCCGTCGGCGTCCACGCCCGGCGTCGTACCGCAGCCCGGCTCCGCACCCGGATCCTCGCTGATGCCTCAGCCTTCGGGCTCCCAGCCCGCGGACCCCGACCCGCTACCCGAGCCGAGCGAGCCGACGCGTCGCCTCGCCCGGCTGCGCACCCTGCCCCGACGCGTCTGGGTCGCGGTGCTCGTCGTGCTGCTCCTCGCCGGCGCGGGGCTCGCCTTCGCGCTGACCCGTCCCCCCGAACCGCCCGCCCTGACGCAGCGCGACGTCGACGCGAGCGTCCAGCGCGGGCTCCAGGCCTACAGCGAGGAACAGGCCGCAGAACCCGCCGACGCCTCCAGGGCCCACCGCGCGATCGAGCCCTCGCTCGTCGTCGTCTCGACCCGGACGACGACGTCGACGGGGACCGAGGAGGGCACCGGCGCCGGTGTCGTCGTCAACGACGCCGGCACGGTGCTGACGGCCAACCACGTCGTCGCCGGGGCCGGCACCATCACCGTGCAGTTCGCCGACGGCACCAGCTCGCCGGCCCGGGTGCAGAAGAGCCAGCCGGAGAACGACATCGCCACCCTGGTGCCGACTCAGCTGCCGGGCACCGTGGTGCCGGCCGTCCTCGGCGGCGGGGTCCAGGTGGGGGCGCCGGTCTTCGCCGTCGGACACCCGCTCGGGCTCACCGACTCGCTCTCGGCCGGCGTCGTGTCGGCGCTCGACCGCACCGTCACGGTGCCCGACGGGCGGCACCTGCAGCACCTCATCCAGTTCGACGCCGCGGTCAACCCCGGCAACTCGGGCGGTCCGCTGCTCGACAAGGCGGGGCACGTCGTCGGCATCGTCACGGGGCTCGCGAACCCCACCGACCAGGCGCTGTTCGTCGGCATCGGCTTCGCCGTGCCCATCGCGACCGCCGGCAGTGCCGCCGGGAGCCCGCCCCACTGACCTGCCCGACCGGACCCGCACCACCAGACCCGCACGACCAGACCCACACGACCAGACCCACACGACCAGACCCACGACCAGACCCACGACCAGACCCAGGAGACAGCATGGACGAGCAGATCCACCCCGCCTCCGGGCCTGCCGCGGTGGCCGAGACCGCGCCCGACCGAGCCCCCGACCGAGCGCCCGACCGAGCCCCCGACCGAGCGACTGACCACCGGCTCCTCGAGCAGGCGCTCTACGAGGTCAAGCGGACCATCGTCGGGCAGGACGTGCTCCTCGAGCGGATGGTCGTGGCCCTGCTCGCGCGCGGTCACCTCCTCGTCGAGGGCGTACCGGGCCTCGCCAAGACGATGGCCATCAAGACGCTCGCGGCCACCGTCGGCGGGGAGTTCCAGCGCATCCAGTTCACCCCCGACCTCGTGCCGGCCGACCTCGTCGGCACCCGGATCTGGAACCAGCGCGACGGCGAGTTCCAGGTGTCGCTCGGACCGGTCTTCGCCAACCTCGTGCTCGCCGACGAGGTCAACCGCGCGCCGGCGAAGGTGCAGAGCGCCCTGCTCGAGGTGATGCAGGAGCGCCAGGTGACCATCGGCCGCCAGACCTACCCGGCGCCTGACCCGTTCCTCGTCATGGCGACCCAGAACCCGATCGAGTCCGAGGGCACCTACCAGCTCCCCGAGGCGCAGGTGGACCGCTTCATGCTCAAGGTCCTCATCGGATACCCCTCCGCGGCAGAGGAGTTCGTCGTCGTGGAACGGCAGATCGCGGCGGCCGCCCAGACAGCTCAGGTGCTCGACCCGGACGTGCTGCGCCGCTTCCAGCACGAGGTCGACGAGGTGTACGTCGACCCCGCCGTCATCGAGTACGCCGTGCGGCTCGCTTCGGCCACGCGCAACCCGGCGTCCGTCGGGCGCGACGACCTGTCGCGGCTCGTCACCTACGGGGCGAGCCCCCGCGCGTCGATCAACCTCGTGCTCGCCGCTCGGGCGCTGGCCTTCCTGCGCGGACGTGACTTCGCCCTGCCGTCCGACGTGCACGAGCTCGCGCACGACGTGCTGCGCCACCGCGTCGTCCTGTCGTACGAGGCGCTCGCCGAGGACCTGTCGGCCGACCAGGTGCTCGCACCGATCGTGGCAGCGGTCCCGGTACCGGCCGTACCCGTCCGCGAACGGCCCACGGGCACAGGCGCCCCCACCGGTGGCGCGGAGGACTCGTCATGGGCGCAGCCCCAGCCCTGACGCCGGAGCGCCTGCTCCGCCGGCTCGAGTGGCGCGTCGTGCGCCGCCTCGACGGCCTGCTCCAGGGCGACTACCGCAGCCTCTTCAAGGGTTCGGGCCTCGACTTCACCGACCTTCGCGAGTACGAGCCCGGTGACGACCTCCGACACGTCGAGTGGAACGTCACAGCGCGCCTGGACGAGCCGTGGGTGCGCGAGTACGTCGAGGAGCGCGAGGTGACGGCGTGGCTGCTCCTCGACGCGTCGCGCTCGATGGGCTTCGGGCCGGCCGACCGCAACAAGGACCTCGTCGTGGCCGAGGTGGCCACCACCCTCGCCCACCTGCTGACGCGCGGGGGCAGCCGTGTCGGCGCCGTCGTGATCGACGCGGGCGTCGAGGCGGTCGTGCCGCCCGGGTCCGGGCGCACCCAGGTGCTGCGGATCGCCGGGGCCCTGCTCGCGCGTCGGGCGGCGCACGAGGTGGCCGATGCGGCCACCTCCACCACCACCCCCTCCACCGACTCTCGGCGCCGTCGCC
>JAEXXY010000306.1 GCA_023451855.1 Actinomycetes bacterium | reverse complement strand
GGCCGGACGCGTGCGGGGCCAGGCGCTCGAGCATGTCGACGGTGGGGTCGGGCAGGCGGGCGGGGAAGGGTCGACGCTCGAGGCGCAGCACGGCTCGGGCGATCCGGGCCGTGGCACCCATCCGTTTCGGCGCCGACGCGTGCCCGCCGTCGCCACGTGCGACGAGCTCCACGTCGACGGTGCCCTTCTCGGTGGTGCCGATGACGGCGGTCGGCGCCGCCACGCCCGGTAGCGCGCCCTGGACGATGGCGCCGCCCTCGTCGAGCACGAACCACGGGTCGACCCCGCACTCGTGCAGCAGGCGGACCGCCTCCTTGGCCGCGCCGCCCGACACCTCCTCGTTGCACCCGAAGGACAGCCACACGTCACGCCCCGGCACGACGCCGTCGCCGAGCAGCTGCTCGACGGCGCTGCACACGGCCACGAGCGAGCCCTTGCAGTCGAGGGCGCCACGGCCCCAGATGAACCCGCCGTCGAGCTCGGCCGCGAACGGCGGGTGCGTCCATGCCGACTCATCGCCGACCGGCACGACATCGAGGTGGGCCATGAGGACGACGGGCGCCGCCCGCGTCCGGCCGTGCCACCGCACCAGCAGTGCGTCGCCGGCGACCCGCTCGACGTCGCACGCCGCGTGCAGCCGTGGGAAGCGCGTCGCCAGCTCGGACAGGAGCGCCTCGAACGCGTCGCGGTCCTCCTCGTCGCGGTACCAGCTCGACACCGTCGGGATCTGGATCAGCGCCCGCAGCGCCTCGACGGCAGCGTCGTCGGCGACGGTGTCCGGGTTCATGTCCCGGAGCGTAGGCCCTCGTGCCGAGTCGAGCCCCGAGGCCGCCCGCCGACGCGACGCTCGAGCCGGCGGCTCAGGCGGAGGCAGCCGCCGCCCCGTGCTCCAGCGCCTCGACGACGGCGCCGCAGAAGTCGGGCAGGTCGTCGGGCTTGCGGCTCGTGATGAGGTTGCCGTCGGTGACGAGCGACTCGTCGACCCAGTCACCGCCGGCGTTGCGGATGTCGGTCTGCAGGCTCGGCCACGACGTCAGCCGCCGGCCCGAGAGCACGCCCGCCTCGACGAGCGTCCACGGGGCGTGGCAGATCGCGGCAACGGGCTTGCCCGAGGCGACGAAGTCCCGGACGAAGGACACCGCGTCGGCGTCGGTGCGCAGCGCGTCCGGGTTGGCGACTCCGCCGGGCAGCACGAGCGCGTCGTAGTCCTCGACCGACACGTCGGCGACGGTGACGTCGACGTCCTTGGTGTCGGCCTTGTCGAGGTGGTTGAACATCTGGACCTGCCCGGGCTCGGGGCTGACGAGGACGGCCTCGTGGCCGGCGTCAGTCACGGCCTTCCACGGCTCGGTCAGCTCGACCTGCTCGATGCCCTCGCTCGCGACGAGGAATGCGACCTTCTTGGACACGGGGCCCTCCTGGTGTCGTGGGATGTCGTTCACGCTGTCTGGCCCCGTACCCAGCCGGCCGGCCTGCGCACCACCAGACGTCGGGCGTTGACGAAAGGGGTCGGGTCGGGGTTGCGTGGCCGCATGACGGTCATCGGATTCCACTGTTCCCACGAGCAGGTCGACCCGGCCCGGCTGCTCCGCGACGTCCAGCACGCCGAACGCGCCGGCTTCACGGCGGGCATGTCCTCCGACCACCTCGTTCCGTGGAGCGCGCGGCAGGGCGAGTCCGGCTTCGCCTGGTCCTTCCTCGGGGCGGCCCTCGCGACGACCTCGCTGCCCTTCGGCGTCGTCACCGCGCCTGGTCAGCGGTACCACCCCGCCATCACCGCCCAGGCGATCGCCACCTTGGCCCAGATGTTCCCGGGCCGGTTCTGGGCCGCGCTCGGCTCCGGGGAGGCCGCCAACGAGCGGGTCACCGGCGACCCC
Organism: Actinomycetes bacterium; assembly: GCA_023451855.1. GTDB lineage: Bacteria > Actinomycetota > Actinomycetes > Actinomycetales > Dermatophilaceae > Monashia. The sequence goes on along the minus strand of JAEXXY010000306.1, from coordinate 4,810 downwards.
TGGCCGCGCAAGGACGTGCGCGACGCCCGCCTGCGCGAGTGCGTCGAGGTCATCCGCCGGCTGCTCCGGGGTGAGGAGGTGAGCCACGACGGACTCGTGACGGTCAACCGGGCGCGTCTGTGGACGCTGCCCGAGGTCGCACCCGCCCTGGTCGGACCGGCGGTCACACCCGAGACCGCGGCTCGTCACGCCGAGTGGGCCGACGCGCTCGTCACCGTGAACCAGCCCCTCGAGGCCCTGCAGCGGGTCCTCGACGCGTACCGGGAGGCGGGCGGTCGCGGCCCGGCGCGGCTGCAGGTCCACCTGTCGTGGGCGCCGACCGAGGACGAGGCGCTCGCCGTCGCGCACGACCAGTGGCGCAGCAACGTGCTCGGCCCACCCGTCGCCTGGGACACCGAGACGGTGGAGGCCTTCGACGCGATGTCCGAGCTCGTCGCGCCCGAGGACGTCGCGCGGTCGGTGCGCGTCTCGTCAGACCTCGGCCGTCACGCGGCGTGGTTGCAGGAGTACGTCGACCAGGGTTGGGACGAGCTCTACCTGCACTTCGTCGGCAAGGACCAGGAGCCGTTCATCGACGCGTTCGGTGCCTCGGTGCTTCCGCAGCTGCGGCCGACCGCCGTCGAGTCCGAAGGAGCGCGGGCATGAGGCTGAGCCAGACCGGGGACCTGTGGTGGAAGAGCGCCGTCGTGTACTGCGCCGACGTGCAGACCTTCAACGACTCGGACGGCGACGGGCAGGGTGACCTGCGCGGCATGACCGACCGCATCGAGTACCTCGCCGACCTCGGGGTCACGTGCCTGTGGCTCATGCCGCTCTACCCGACGGCGGGGCGCGACGACGGCTACGACATCACCGACTTCTTCGGCGTCGACCCGAACCTCGGCGACCACGGCGACTTCGTCGAGCTGGTCCGCACGGCCAACGCCGCCGGCCTGCGGGTCATCGTCGACTTCGTCATGAACCACACGAGCGACCAGCACCCGTGGTTCAGGTCCGCCCGACGCAGCGTCGACGCCCCCTACCGCGACTACTACGTGTGGTCGACGAAGAAGCCGCCGTCGACGAAGGACCAGGTCGTCTTCCCGGACGCCGAGGACAGCATCTGGGAGCTCGACGAGCGCACCGGCGAGTGGTACCTGCACCACTTCTACCGCACGCAGCCGGACCTCAACGTGGCCAACCCCGCTGTGCAGGAAGAGATCTCGAAGACGCTCGGGTTCTGGCTCCAGCTCGGCGTCGACGGCTTCCGCGTCGACGCGGTCCCCGTCCTCTTCGCCCGCGACGGCGTGCCGGGCGTCGAGGACGACGCGGCCTTCGACCCCGACCGCTACCTCGGCGACGTCCGCGCCTTCGTCCAGCGTCGCAAGGGCCAGGCCGTCCTGCTCGGCGAGGTCAACCTGCCCTACGAACAGCAGGTCACGTTCTTCGGCGGCCCGGACGGCGACGGCCTGACGATGCAGTTCGACTTCAACGGCATGCAGCGGCTCTACCTCTCGCTCGCCCGCGGTGACGCCGGTCCGCTCGCGGACGCCCTGCGGGAGCGGCCGGCGCTCGACGAGACGAGCCAGTGGGCCAACTTCGTGCGGAACCACGACGAGCTGACCCTCGACAAGCTGAGCAAGCCCGAGCGTCGGGAGGTCTTCGAGGCGTTCGGTCCCGACCCCGACATGCAGCTCTACGACCGCGGACTGCGGCGCCGGCCGCCGCCGATGCTCGGCGGCGACCAGCGCCGCATCCGGCTCGTCTACTCGCTGATGTTCTCGCTGCCCGGCACCCCGGTGCTCTTCTACGGCGAGGAGATCGGCATGGGCGAGAACCTCGACATCCCGGGGCGGCTGTCGGTGCGCACGCCGATGCAGTGGTCGACCGAGCCCAACGGCGGGTTCTCGGGAGCCCCGGCCCGCCGGCTGGCGCGCCCCCTGCCCGACGGTCTCTACGGGCCGGAGCACGTCAACACGGCGGACCAGCGCAAGGACCCGGACTCACTGTGGTCGTTCATGCGTCGGCTCATCCGGACCTACCGCCAGATGCCCCAGCTCGGCTGGTCGACCGTCGAGGTGCTCGACCACGACCAGCCGGCGGTGCTCGCCCACGTCTGCCACCGCGACGACTGGCGGATGCTCGCCGTGCACAACCTCGGCCCGGACGCGCGCATCGTCACGCTCACCGTCGACGCGCCGCCCGAGGACGGCATCCTGCGCGACGTCCTCACCACCGACCCCGACGTCCCGCTGCCCCCGGACGGACGCGTCGAGCTGACGCTCGAGGGCTACGCCGGGCGGTGGCTGCGCGTGCTCGCGCCCGGCGAGGAGTGCTTCGTCTGACCTACGCTCAGGCCATGGCCCGCGACCTCGTGGTTCCGCTCGCGCCGGGCGTGTGGCGCATCCCCCTCGTGCGCGACCTCGTCAACGGCTTCGCCTTCCGCGACGACGACGGGCAGGTGACGCTCGTCGACATGGGGATCGCGCGGAGCGGGCCCAGGGTGGTCGCGGCGCTCGCGGCGATCGGCGCGGCCCCCTCCGACGTGACGCGGCTGCTGCTGACGCACGCCCACCCCGACCACGCGGGCGGCGCGGCCCACGTCGCGCAGGCCACGGGTCGCGCGTTCACGGTGCACCACGACGACGCCGCCTACGCGGCCGAGGGATCCTCCCCGCCGCGCGACCGCCGCTTCCTGCTCGGGCGCCTCTTCGACCGCCTCTCCCGGCCCGGGAAGGACTTTGCGCCGGTACCGGTCGAGCACGAGATGAGCGACGGCGAGGTGCTGCCGATCGCGGGCGGCGTCCGCGTCGTGCACACGCCCGGCCACTCGCCGGGGCACGTGTCGCTGCTCCACGAGGCGACCGGCGTGCTCGTCACGGGCGACGCGATCTTCAACGTCCTGGGCCTGCGCTGGCCGATCAAGTCGTTCTGCACCGACTTCCGGATGACGCAGCAGACGGCCCACCGGCTCGCCGAGCTCGACTACGAGGTCGCGGCCTTCACCCACGGCGCGGAGCTGCGGGGGCGGCCGCGCGAGGCGATCCGCTCGTTCCTGCTCCGGCACCCCGCCGACTGAACCCCGCCCGGCCGACGCGTCCCCGTCGTCCACAAGGTTGTACACAACTGTGGACAGACCCTGTACGACCTGACGGCGACCTCTGCGGCAAACCTTGGACAACCCCCGTGTCTCGGCCCGGTGCGACGGGTACGACAGGCCCGTGACGAGCTTCGGATACACCCTCATGACCGAGCAGAGCGGGCCCAAGGACCTCGTCCGGTGGGCGGTCGGTGCCGAGCAGGCGGGCTTCGACTTCGAGGTGAGCAGCGACCACTACTCCCCGTGGCTGACCGAGCAGGGCCACGCCCCGTACGCGTGGTCGGTGCTGGGTGCGGTGGCCCACGCCACCGAGCGGGTCGAGCTCATGACCTACGTGACGTGCCCGACGATGCGCTACCACCCCGCCGTCATCGCCCAGAAGGCCGCGACGCTCCAGCTGCTCGCCGACGGACGGTTCACCCTCGGCCTCGGCAGCGGCGAGAGCCTCAACGAGCACGTCGTCGGCGAGGGCTGGCCGGGCGTCGTGACCCGCCAGGAGATGCTCGCCGAGGCCATCGAGATCATCCGCAAGCTGCACTCCGGCGACCTCGTCACCCACCACGGCGAGTACTTCGACGTCGACTCGGCCCGGGTCTGGGACCTGCCCGACATCCTCGTGCCCGTAGCGGTCGCGGTCAGCGGCGACATGTCGATCGAACGGCTCGCACCGCTGGCCGACCACATGATCGCCGTCCAGCCCGAGGCCGAGCTCGTCGACACGTGGAACCGCACCGACGGTGCCGAGCGCATCGGCTCCGGCGCCCGCGCCATCGGGCAGATCCCGATCTGCTGGGACCCCGACGAGAAGACCGCCGTCGAGCGCGCCCACGAGCAGTTCCGCTGGTTCGGGGGCGGCTGGTCGGTCAACTCCGACCTGCCCACGCCGGCCGGGTTCGCCGGGGCGACACAGTTCGTGCGCCCCGAGGACGTCGCCGAGTCCATCCCGTGCGGCCCGGACCTCGACAGGATCGTCGAGTCGGTCAGCGCCTACTGGGAGGCCGGCTTCACCGATGTCGCCCTCGTCCAGGTCGGCGGCGACGCCCAGGAGGCGTTCCTGTCCGAGGCCGCGGCCCCGCTGCTGGAGAAGCTGCGCGCGGCTGCCGGCTGAGGGGCCTGACGCGTCAGGCGGCCCCGGCCCGTTCCGCGGCCCGCTCGGCCAGGATCCGCTCGCGCCGCTTGGTGATGTCGGCGCACTCGAGGCAGACCTCCTCGGGCACGAGGCCGATGCGCATGAGGCCGGAGAAGAGGATGCAGCCGACGCAGATGCCGAAGGCCGACTCGAGCAGCGGGAAGACGACCATGATCACGCCGATCGCGACGACGCCGACGAGGGCCCACGAGGCGCCGGTGGTGAGCGATACGACCCAGAGCGCGGTCGCGGCGAGCGTCATGACGGCACCGATGCTCGCCGCGAACCGCTTCGGCGTGCCGGCGGTCGGCTGCTTCGGCGCCCGTACGGCGGGTCGGATCCACCGCTGGACGAGCTGCGCCACCGGACTGGCCTTCGGTCCGAGCGCGGCCCGCAGGGTGAAGTCGACGGCCAGGACGGCGTAGAGCCACCACTGCTGCGTCGCGAGGGCGACGGAGCCGACCACGAGGACGACGGCGGCGATGAGCCGCACCGTCACGTCGTCGACGATCGCGGGGAAGCGCGAGGAACTCATGAAGCATTATGGACTCCATAAGGCCCACTTATGCAAGCGCGGGTCAGAATCCGGACGCCTCAGGGTC
>JAEXXY010000278.1 GCA_023451855.1 Actinomycetes bacterium | reverse complement strand
GCCTTGGGCAGGTCGGTCATCTCCTCGGGGTCGTCGACGAGGCGCTCGAAGTAGTGCGTGGAGAGCTGCTTGGCGCGGAACGCCTTGTGACCCAGCGACTCCACGGCCTCCTTGCGCTCAGCGGGCGAGAGGTCGGCGAGGTGGCGCGGCGGCTTTCCGCGGCGCGGGGCGCGGAAGGTCAGCTGGCCGGGCTCGGGCCGGTCGGTCGTCGGCTCGGGCAGGGGCACGGGGGTCGGCGCAGGGATCTCGGTCATGGCGGGCCCATTCTCGCAGGCCGGACCGCAACGGCCCAATGCCGCAGGCAGTGCGGCGTCAGGAGGGCTGGGCGGCGAGCAGCGTGAGCACGGCCCACACGATCGGCGCGACGACGACGAGCGAGTCGAGGCGGTCCATGATGCCGCCGTGGCCCGGCAGGATGTTCGACATGTCCTTGATCCCCAGGTCGCGCTTGATGAGCGACTCCATGAGGTCGCCGACCGTGGCCGCGACGGCCACCCCGACGCCGAGCAGGACGCCGATGACCCACGCGTGCCCGAGGAAGAAGTGGACGGTCAGCGCACCACCCACCATGCACAGCAGGACCGAGCCGGTGAAGCCCTCCCACGACTTCTTGGGGCTGATCGTCGGCGCCATCGGGTGCCTGCCGAAGAGGACGCCGGCCGCGTAGCCACCCACGTCGCTGCACACCGTCGTGATGAGGAAGACGAACACCCGCCCGACGCCGTCCTCGGCCGACAGCAGCATCACGGCGAACCCGACGAGGAACGTGGGGTACGTCGCGACGAACATGCCGCCGAGCACGTCGCGGCCGGCGCCGTCGAGGCGTCCGGTGCCGCGCCAGAGCACGACGGCCAGGCAGGTCAGGGCCCAGGCCACCGTGAGCGCCCCGGGTCCGTGCTCGTAGGCGGCCCACGCCATCCCGACCGAGCCGGCGAGCGCCGGGACGATCGGGGCGTGCACCCCGGCGTGCCGCAGGGCGCCACGCATCTCCCAGATGGCGACCCCGACGGCGAGCACGACGACGACGAGGAAGGACACCTTGTTCAGCAGCAGCGTCGCGACGATGACGACGCCGAGGCCGACCCCGACGCCGATCGCGGCGGGCAGGTTGCGCCCCGCACGGCTCGGGCGCTTCTCGATGACCTTCTCCGGCGGCAGGCCGGCGACGTCGTCGAGCGCGGGGTCGTAGGGCACGGGTTCGAGCAGCCCGTCGCCGTCGTCGGCGTGCGCCGCGGACGCGGGGTCCTCGGGCTGCGACGGCGAGTCGGTCGTCATCATGGGGAGGAGCCGCGAGGTCAGACCTCGAGCAGCTCGGCCTCCTTGGCCTTGACGAGACCGTCGACGAGGTCGGTGTGCTTCTTCGTGAGGCCGTCGAGCTCCTTCTCGGCGCGCGAGCCGTCGTCCTCGCCGACCTCGCCGTCCTTGACGAGCCTGTCGATGTCGGTCTTGGCCTTGCGGCGGATGTTGCGCACAGAGACGCGGGCGTCCTCGGCCTTGCCGTGCGCGAGCTTGATGTACTCGCGGCGGCGCTCCTCGGTCAGCTCGGGCATGACGCACCGGATCTGGTGGCCGTCGCTGCTCGGGTTGACGCCGAGGTCGGAGTCGCGGATCGCCTTCTCGATCTCGTGCATCGCCGACTTGTCGAACGGGATGACGAGGATGGTGCGCGGCTCGGGGTTCTGGAACGAGGCGAGCTGCTGCAGCGGCGTCGGGGCGCCGTAGTACTCGACCGTCAGCTTGTTGAACAGGCCCGGGTTGGCGCGGCCGGTGCGGATGCCCGCGAAGTCCTCCTTGAGGACCTCGACGGCCTTGTCCATCTTCTCCTCGGCCTCGAACATCGTCTCTTCGATCATGGCGGTGTGGCTTCCTCGTCCCTCGGGTCGGGTGGGCTTGCGGTGTCTGGGGTGCTGCGGTGACGTCCCGCGAGCGCGTGGTGCTCGGGTGTCAGGAGTGGTCAGGCGTTGGTGACCAGCGTGCCGATCCTCTCACCGAGCAGGGCGCGCGTGATGTTTCCCGGACCCTCCATGCCGAAGACGATCATCGGCAGCTTGTTCTCCATGCACAGGCTGAACGCGGCGGCGTCGACGATGCGCAGGCCGCTCGCAAGGCCCTCCTCGAAGGTCAGCGTGTCGTACTTCGTCGCGGTCGGGTCGGTCTTGGGGTCGGCGGTGTAGACGCCGTCGACGCCGCTCTTGGCGATGAGCAGCGCGTCGCACTTGGTCTCGAGGGCGCGCTGGGCGCTCACGGTGTCGGTGGAGAAGTACGGCATGCCGGCGCCGGCGCCGAAGATCACGACGCGCATCTTCTCGAGGTGGCGGATGGCCCGGCGCGGGATGTACGGCTCGGCGACCTGCTGCATCGCGATCGCGGACTGGACGCGCGTCTCGATGCCCTCCTTCTCGAGGAAGTCCTGCAGGGCGAGGCAGTTCATCACCGTGCCGAGCATGCCCATGTAGTCGGCACGGGTGCGGTCCATACCGCGCTGCTGGAGCTCGGCGCCGCGGAAGAAGTTGCCGCCGCCGATGACGACGGACACCTGGACGCCGCCGCGGACGGCCTCGGCGATCTGCTTGGCGATCCCGGCCACGACGGCGGGGTCGAGGCCGATGGCTCCGCCGCCGAACACCTCACCGGAGAGCTTGAGCAGTACCCGGTGGAACGGGGTGGTCTGGGCGTCGGTCATGGGCGCGGGGCCTCCTCGTGGGATGCGTTCGCAGGGTCGATCGATCTTTCCACATCCCGTCGGGATCGACTGCATCGAGCCCCTCGTCCAGGCCCTGCCGGGCGTCGTCAGGCCTCCAGCACGCGCGGCAGGGCTCGCGCGAGCCGCACGTAGTCGTCCTCGTCGTTGTACGGCGCAGCCGCGAGGCGCAGGTACCCGCGCCCCTCGAACGCGACGGGCGGCACGACGAACCCGGCGGCGTGCAGCTGCTGCCACAGGGCCTCGGCGTCCTCGGTGGTGGAGGCGACGCCGTCCGGCAGGGCCACCAGGTGCAGGCACGCCGCCGACGGCAGGCCGCCGTGCGGCGCCGCGGTGCCGAGGGCGGCTCGGACGTGCGC
>JAEXXY010000249.1 GCA_023451855.1 Actinomycetes bacterium | reverse complement strand
GGCCACGTCCCGGTGACGGAACGTGGCCTCTCGACGGTGTCAGGGCCACCGAACGTGGCCTCTCGACGGTGGGGTGGTGACGATTCAGGCGTGGGCGTCGTGGCTCATCCGGCGCAGGAAGGTCTTCGTCCGCTCGTGCTGCGGGTTGCCGATGACCTCCGCCGGCGGGCCCTCCTCGACGACGACGCCGCCGTCCATGAAGACGACGTGGTCGGCGACGTCGCGGGCGAAGCCCATCTCGTGCGTCACGACGATCATCGTCATGCCCGCGGACGCGAGGTCGCGCATGACCCGGAGCACCTCGCCGACGAGCTCGGGGTCGAGGGCCGAGGTCGGCTCGTCGAAGAGCATGAGCTTGGGCTCCATGGCGAGGGCCCGTGCGATCGCGACGCGCTGCTGCTGGCCACCGGACAGCTGCGCCGGGTAGGAGTCGGCCTTGTCGGACAGGCCCACCTGCTCGAGCAGTGCGCGGGCCCGCTCACGGGCCTCCTTCTTGCCGACGCCCTTGACCTGGACCGGTGCCTCGATGACGTTCTGGAGGGCCGTCATGTGCGGGAAGAAGTTGAAGCGCTGGAACACCATGCCGATGTCGCGGCGCTGGGCTGCCACCTGCTTGTCGGTCAGGTGGTGCAGGACGCCGTTCTGGTCGCGGTACCCGACGAGGTCGCCGTCGACCCAGATCCGGCCGCCGTCGATCTGCTCGAGCTGGTTGATGCAGCGCAGGAACGTCGTCTTGCCCGAGCCCGAGGGGCCGAGCAGGCAGACGACCTCGCCGCGTCGCACCTCGAGGTCGATCCCCTTGAGCACCTCGTTGCCGTGGAAGCTCTTGAGGACGTTGACGGCGTGGACGAGCGGCTCACCCGCGCCGTCCGGCCGCGGGCGGTCGCCCGACGTCGCGTCGGTGGGAGTCGTGGTCGTGTCGGACATCAGGCGCCTCCTGCCCCGGCCGGACGGGCGAACCGCTTGTTGCTCGGGGTGCCGAAGCCGCGCCCGAAGCGTCGCTCGAGGAAGTACTGGCCGACCATGAGGACCGACCCGACGATGAGATACCACGCGGTCACGGCCACGAACGCCGGCATGATGAGCAGCGTCCGGTTGCCGATGGCGCTCGTCTGGTAGAAGAGCTCGGTGATGACGGGGATGGCCGACAGCAGCGAGGTGTCCTTGACCATCGCGATCGTCTCGTTGCCCGTCGGCGGCACGATGACGCGCATCGCCTGAGGCAGGACGATCCGGCGCATCGCCTGGCCGCGGCTCATGCCGAGCGCGGCCGCCGCCTCGTTCTGGCCGGTGTCGACCGACAGGATGCCGGCGCGGGCGATCTCGGCCATGTAGGCGGCCTCGGACAGTCCCAGGCCGATGATGCCGGCCAGCAGGGTGCTCGAGAACTGGTTGACGTTGAGGCTGAAGAACGTGAAGTCGCTCGACAGGCCCATGAGCGAGGCGAGCTGCTGGCTGAACGGCAGACCGAAGTCGATGTGGCTGTAGAGGTAGCCGACGCCGCTGCCGATCATCGCGAGCAGCACGAGGCGGGGTATGCCGCGGAAGAACCACGTGTAGACGAAGGAGACGCCGCGCAGGACCGGGTTCGGCGACAGGCGCAGGATCGCGATGATGACGCCGCCGATGATGCCGATGGCCATCGACCCGATGGTGCCGATGATCGTGCCCTTCCAGAGCCCCTCGATGACCGGGGTCTGCTGCATGATCTCGAGCGCCTTGGGGAAGTTCCAGCGCTCGTTGGTCACGAACGAGCTGACGAGCATGCCGACGAGCACGAGGATCACGACGAGCGCGACCCACCGCCCCGGGTGGCGCACCGGGCGCGCCTCGATCACGCCGGGGCGGTCCCCGGCCGAGGGTGCGGCCGGGGACGAGCCCGAGGTGCTGACCGAGGTGGTGTCGCTCACGGGTTCAGCGCGAAGTCGTCGATGGCGCCGGCCTCGACCGAGTACTTCTTCAGCGCGGCCTCGTAGCTGCCGTCGGCCTTGGTGGCCTTGAGGGCCTCGACGAGGAGGTTGGCGAAGTCGGTCTGGTCCTTGGGCACGACGTAGCCGTAGGGGGCCGAGTCGTAGATGTCGCCGAGCGCCTCGAGCTGGCCGGTCGTCTTGACGGCGTAGAGGCCGACCGGCGAGTCGGCGAGCATGGCGACGGTCTTGCCGCTCGCGACGTCGGCCGTGACCTGGTCCTGGCCGGTCTGGATGACCTGCGTGATGGCCGGCTTGCCGGCGTCGGTGCACTTCTTGCTCCGCGCTGCGAGGTCGTCGGCCTGGACGGTGCCCTTCTGGGCGCCGACGCTCTTGCCGCACACGTCGTCCATGGTGACCTTCTCGGGGTTGCCCTTGGCGACGACCCACTGCGTGCCGGCCTTGTAGTAGCTCACCATGTTGACCTGCTTCTTGCGGTCGGGGTTGATGGTGAAGCTCGAGACGCCGATGTCGTACTTGCCGCTGGTGACGCCGAGGATGATCGTCGGGAAGCCTGCTGGCACGTACTCGGTCTTGAGGCCGAGCTTGGCGGCCACGGCGTTGAACACGTCGACGTCGAAGCCCTCGACGGTCTTGCCGTCGGTGCCGAGCATCTCGTTCGGGGCGTACGTCGGGTCGGTGCCGACCGTGATGACACCCTTGCTCTTGAGGGCGGCCGGGACCTTGGCGGCGAGCGCCTGGTCGACGCCACCACCGGCCGGCGTCGTGGCCGCGCCACCGGACGCGCCGCCACCACTGCCCGGGTTGGTCGACAGGGAGTCCGACCCGCAGGCGGACAGCGAGAGGCCGGCGGCGACGAGGCCGGTGACGGCGATGAGGGACATGCGGCGCATGCTGGTGGGGTCCTTCCGGGCGATGCAGCGGTCGAGCCGGCGCGACGGTGCGCTGGCTGGGTCTGGCCGATACTGCCACCTATCCCGTCAGGTGGACACCAGTTGTACCGAACCGTTAGGTGGCCCACGTCACGCCTTCGCGCGAGGGGCGGTACGAGTCGGCGCAGGTCGGGCGAAGGCCGCGTTCAGGCCCGTCGGCGCCGTCGGGGCCGTCGGGGCCGTGGAGCCTTGGCTACCTGGGCCGGCCGCCCGCGGGGTCAGCGCTCGCGGGGCAGGACCGCGTCGCGCAGCCGCCGGT
>JAEXXY010000244.1 GCA_023451855.1 Actinomycetes bacterium | reverse complement strand
CCGCGGGTGAGCCGGCCATGCCGGAGTCGCGGTAGCGCGACAGCCTGCCGGAGCCCGGGTCGGCGCCGAGGACGTGCATCGTGGCGCCGATGCGGCGCAGTGCCTCGGCGAGCTCGGCGTGCCGGTGCGGGCCGAGGGCGTCGTCGGGGTGCCCCTCGAGGTGGGTGAGGTCCGCGGGGATGACCTCGCCCTCCTCCCCCAGCGTGGACGTCAGCACGTGCACCTCGTCGCCGCGCGCGACGTGGTGGGCCATCGCGACGCCGCACGTCAGCGTCTCGTCGTCGGGGTGCGCGTGGACGAACAGGAGCCGGGCCACGAGGCCTCCTCGCTTCGGGACGAGTGGGACGGACGTCAGCGGACGGCGACGGTGGCGAGGTCGACGATGCCGCCGACCGCGTGGTCCTCGTAGTGCACGACGCCCGCGCCGTGCAGGTAGAGGGCCTTGGTCGCCGAGAGCGCGACGTAGCCACCGGCGTCGCGCAGCGCGGTGTCGGCCTGCATCCAGACCTTCTCGCGCGCCACGGGGTCGGCCGTGGCCTCCGCCTTGTCGATGAGCCCGTTGACGGTGTTGTCGTCGAAGTAGCCGACGTCCTGGCCCGGACCGGTGGAGTCGATGTTGATGCGCGAGTCGAACAGGGCCGGCAGCACCCCCGACGCCGACGGCCAGTCGGGCGTCCAGACGCCGCGGAACACGTCGAAGGACGATCCGGAGGTCTTGCGCTCGATCGTCTCGTAGTACTCCTCCGGGGGGACCCCGGTCAGCTGCACGTCGAAGCCGGCGCGCTCCCAGCCGGCTGCGAGGGCGGCGTAGGCCTTGTCGCCGAGGACCGAGCGCGCGTAGACGACGCGCACCCGCACCGGGGTCTTGACCCCGGCCTGCTCGAGCACCCGGCGGGCCTGCTCGGGGTCGCCGTCGACCTTGGCGCCGCTCGGCACCTCGACCGTGGAGGGGGCGACGGCGGGCGACAGGATCGACCACGTCGGCGTACCGGCACCGTCGCCACCGTTGGCGGTGACGTAGGTGGCGCGGTTGGTCGCCAGCGAGAACGCCTTGCGCACAGCAGGATTCGACATCACCTTGCTGCGCATGTTCAGCGCCAGGTAGTCGACGCTGCCCGTGTACGGGAAGGTGAGGCGGGCCTGGAGGTCGGTGCCGGCCTGGTTGCGCAGCGTCGGGCTCGCCTGCACCCACGACACCGCATTCGCGTCGTCGTCGCTCTGGTTGAGCAGACGCTGGATGACGGTGGACTCACCGAGGCCTGCGGTGACCTCGATGCGGTCGGGATACGCCTGGCGGACGGGGTCGGTGCGCGGGTCCCAGTTCGTGTTGCGCACGAAGGTGCCGCCCTCGCCGGGCTTCCACGGCTTCTCCAGCTTGTACGGACCGCTCGACATGACCTCGTAGGAGGTCTTGTCGTCCTTGCGGTCGCTGGACGCCTTGCGCGGGGCGAACTCCGGCAGGGCCACGACCTGCGGGAAGTCGGGCTCGGCGTCGCGCAGGTGGAAGGTGATGGCGCGCCCGTTGCACCCGACGGCCCGGTCGAAGTCCGGCTGGTGGGCCTTGTCGCCCGGGCCCTCGTAGACCGGCTTCTCCAGGCCCTCGGGCGTGACCTTGGTCGGCATGGCGAGCAGGAAGCTGGCGTAGTTCGTGCCGCCGACGTGCGTCCGTCGGTCGAAGGTGCGGGCGATGCCGTGCCGGACGTCCTCGCACGTGATCGGCGAGCCGTCCTGCCACGTCAGGCCCTCGCGCAGCGTGAACGTCCACGTTCTCGCGCCGTCCTTGGCGGTGCCGGTGTCGGTGGCGAGGTCGGGCACGACGTCGCGCTGGTGCTCGCCGGTGCCGTAGGCGGTCAGGCCCCGGGCGAAGACGCGCTGGGCGAAGAACGCCTCGGGACCGACGTACATCAGCTGCGGGTCCCAGGTCGCGACGTCCCCGGCGACGAGGACCTTGAGGGTGCCGCCGGGGGCCGGGGGCGCATCGCTGCTCGCGCCCGCCGAGGTCGACGAACGGGCGACGTCGGTGGCCGAACCGGCCTCACCCGAACCGGTGCAGCCGGCCGCCGTCGTCGACAGGACGACGGCGGCGAGGCCGGCCGCGGCGGTCCGCCGTGACACGAGGGACCGCCGAAGCGCTCTCACCACGCCCGCCACGCCGGATCAACCCTCGGCGCGTGCCGCCGACCGGGCCCGGGATGCGGTACGCGCTCGCTCGTTGGCGTCGAGGACGACCTTGCGGATGCGCACGGCGTCGGGCGTCACCTCGACGCACTCGTCCTCGCGGCAGAACTCGAGGCTCTGCTCGAGGCTGAGCTTGCGCGGCGGCACGATCTTCTCGAAGTTGTCCGAGGAGGAGGCGCGCACGTTGGTGAGCTTCTTCTCCTTGGTGATGTTGACGTCCATGTCGTCGGCGCGGGAGTTCTCGCCGACGATCATGCCTTCGTAGACCTCGGTGGTGGGCTCGACGAAGAGGACGCCGCGCTCCTGGAGGTTGACCATGGCGTACGACGTCACGACCCCGGTCCGGTCGGAGACGAGCGAGCCGCTCGTCCGGGTCGTGATCGCGCCGAACCACGGCTCGTAGTCCTCGAAGACGTGGTGGGCGATGCCCGTGCCGCGGGTCTCGGTGAGGAACTCGGTACGGAAGCCGATGAGGCCACGGCTCGGCACGAGGAACTCCATGCGGATCCAGCCGGTGCCGTGGTTGGTCATCTGCTCCATGCGGCCCTTGCGGGCGGCCATGATCTGCGTGATCGGGCCGAGGAACTCCTCGGGGGTGTCGATGGTGAGGCGCTCGACCGGCTCGTGGACCTTGCCGTCGACCTCGCGCGTCACGACCTGCGGCTTGCCGACGGTCAGCTCGTAGCCCTCGCGGCGCATCTGCTCGACGAGGATGGCGAGCGCGAGCTCACCACGGCCCTGCACCTCCCACGCGTCGGGACGCTCGGTCGGGAGGATGCGCAGCGACACGTTGCCGATGAGCTCCTTGTCGAGGCGGTCCTTGACCATCCGGGCGGTGACCTTGGAGCCGCGGACGCGGCCGACCATCGGGCTCGTGTTCGTGCCGATCGTCATCGAGATGGCCGGCTCGTCGACCGTGATGAGCGGAAGCGGGACCGGGTTCTCGGGGTCGGCCAGCGTCTCGCCGATGGTGATCTCGGGGATGCCGGCGACGGCGATGATGTCACCGGGCCGGGCCTCTTCTGCGGGCTTGCGCTCGAGGGCCTCGGTCATGAGCAGCTCGGTGATCTTGACGCGCTGCTGCGAGCCGTCGTGACGGCACCACATGACCTGCTGGCCCTTCCTGATCGTGCCGTTGAAGACACGGAGCAGGGCCAGGCGGCCGAGGAAGTTGGACGCGTCGAGGTTGGTGACGTGCGCCTGCAGCGGGGCCTCGTCGTCGTAGGTCGGCGCCGGGATCGTCTCGAGGATCGTCTCGAAGAGGGCCTCGAGGTCGTCCCCCTCGGGGAGACCGCCGTCGGCGGGGCGCTCGAGCGAGGCCCGACCGGCCTTGGCCGACGCGTAGACGATCGGGAAGTCGATCTGCTCCTCGGTGGCGTCGAGGTCGAGGAAGAGCTCGTAGGCCTCGTCGACGACCTCGGCGATACGCGAGTCGGGACGGTCGACCTTGTTGATGCAGAGGATGACCGGCATCTTCGCGGCGAGCGCCTTGCGCAGCACGAAGCGGGTCTGGGGCAGCGGGCCCTCCGAGGCGTCGACGAGCAGGACGACGCCGTCGACCATCGACAGGCCGCGCTCGACCTCGCCGCCGAAGTCGGCGTG
>JAEXXY010000198.1 GCA_023451855.1 Actinomycetes bacterium | reverse complement strand
TGGGCCTTGCCCCGGACGAACAGCGCGTCCGGGTCCTGGCTCGAACAGCGAGCCTGACTTGCCCAGTCGTCGACCCACGAGTCGACAATTGCGACAGCACTCATGATCAATTCCCCTCCCCGCTCGGTACCTCCCAGTCACCGAGCCGGCAAACGGACCGTCCCACCGGTCCTGATGTGGTGGACCTCCCCTTAGGCCCAAACGAGACATTAGGGCTCGGTCGCATGAGTGCGACATAGGCCGCACGGACCATTTCCGAGGCCCGGGTGACTAGTCACTCCGGGCCGGCCGGACATCCGCAGTTAGTCCTCGGAACTCGAGGTGCTTGCGTCCCGACCTGTCCTGACGTGCGAAGATCCGGTGACCAGGGCCTCAGCGGTTACCCTTGGGCCCATGTCCTCACGCACTACCTCGGTCGGTGGCGTCGTCAGCCTGCTCGGGGCCTTCCTCGCCTCTGCCCTGGTGCTGGGTCTGCTCGCAGCCGGCCTGGCGATGCCTGCCATCGGCGCGACGGGCGCGCTCGCACGTAGCGGTGTCGACGTCTTCAACGAGCTGCCCAGCGACTTCACGACGAACCCGCTGGCCCAGTCCTCGAAGATCCTCGCCGCCGACGGCACCGTCATCGCGACGCCGCAGGAGCAGAACCGCACCGTCGTGCCGTTGAGCGCGGTCGCCCCGATCATGCGTGAGGCGCAGGTCGCGATCGAGGACCACCGCTTCTACGAGCACGGCGGCATCGACATCCAGGGCACGATGCGCGCGGTCATCTCCAACCTGCGCAACGGCAGCTCGGTCGGCGCCTCGTCGCTGACCCAGCAGTACGTCAAGATCTCGCTGCAGTACAACGCGCTCGCCGAGGGCGACAAGGCCGCCGCCCAGGCTGCCGTCCGCAAGGACTACATGCGCAAGCTCAAGGAGCTCAAGTACGCCATCACCCTCGAGAAGCAGCTGAGCAAGGACCAGATCCTCGAGCGCTACCTCAACCTCGTCTACTACGGTGACCGCGCGTACGGCGTCGAGGCGGCCTCGATGCACTACTTCAGCGTCCACGCGAGCAAGCTGACCCTGTCGCAGGCGGCCCTGCTCGCCGGCCTGACGCAGAACCCGGGCACCACCGACCCGGTCAACAACCCCGAGCGCGCCCTCGCCCGACGCAACGTCGTGCTCGACCGCATGCACGAGCTGAAGATCATCGACGACAAGCAGCACGCGGCGGCCAAGAAGCGCACCATCAAGCAGGACCTGCGCGTCTCCAACCCCAAGAGCACGTGCCTCGCCTCGCCGTACCCGTACTGGTGCGACTTCATCGTCAACTACGCGCTGACGATGCCGCAGCTCGGCAAGACCGTCGAGGAGCGCAAGCGCACGCTGTACCGCGGCGGCATCACCATCACGACGACGCTCGACCCGCGCATCCAGAAGATCGCCCAGCGCGAGGTGACCAAGCGCGTCCCGATCGGCAACGACGAGCGCATCGGCGCCGCCGCCTACGTCGCCGACCCCAACACCGGCGAGGTCAAGGCCTTCGCGCAGAACACGCAGTACACCGTCGACAAGGAGTCGCGCGGCAAGACCGGCATCAACTGGGCCCTCGACAAGAAGTACGGCGGCTCGGGAGGCTTCCAGTTCGGCTCGACGGCCAAGGCCTTCGCTCTCGTCACTGCGATGGAGTCCGGCATGACGACGAGCGCGTCGGTCAACGCCAAGGGCGCCGGCGGCAACTCCCAGGCC
Source organism: Actinomycetes bacterium (assembly GCA_023451855.1). GTDB lineage: Bacteria > Actinomycetota > Actinomycetes > Actinomycetales > Dermatophilaceae > Monashia. The sequence continues at coordinate 6,399 of JAEXXY010000198.1, read as the reverse complement.
ACCTACACCCCGAAGGAGTGGCCGGGCGGCATCGCGAACTGCGGCCCCGGTGGCGAGTGGAAGGTCTTCAACGACTCGCCCTTCCGCGGTGGCCGGATCAGCCTCATGGAGGCCACCGCGAAGTCGACGAACACCGCGTTCATCGCGCTCGCCGAGCAGCTCGGCGGCTGCAAGGTCCGCGACACGATGCTGCGCCTCGGCCTGCACCAGGCTGACGGCCAGCCGGTCGGCCGGTACGCGCCGCAGTACATCCTCGGCGCCTCCGACGTGTCCCCGCAGGGCGTCGCCCACGCCTACGGCGTGCTCGCGGCCGACGGCAAGAAGTGCCCGATGGTGGCCGTGACCAAGCTCGTCGTCGGCGGCAAGAACGTCGCCCTGCCGAAGACCGCGTGCCAGCAGGTCGTCGAGCCCGACGTCGTGCGCGCGACGGACAAGTTCCTCGAGTTCAACATGACCCACGGCTCGGGCATCCGCAACCAGCTCGACGACGGCAACCGCGAGTCGGCCGGCAAGACCGGTACCGCCAACGGCAACAACGAGTCGTGGTTCGTCGGCTACACCCCGCAGCTCGTCACCTCGGTCTGGGTCGGCACCCCGTACGACCCGATCACCCGGGTCATGAAGAACATCACCGTCGGCGGGCAGTTCTACCCGGTCATGCACGGTGCCGCGATCGCCGCGCCGATCTGGAAGCAGATCATGAACAAGGCGCTCGACGGCCAGCCCGAGGTGAAGTTCGGGGAGCCGAGCGACAAGTACACCAAGGGTTCGACTGACCAGAACGGCCAGGCCAGCGTCCCCGGCGTCACCGGCATGAGTGTCGACCAGGCCATCGCCACGCTGCAGGGCGCCGGCTTCTCCGCCGGCGTCGGCGGCACGATGAGCTCGAACGTCCCGCAGGGCATGGTCGCCGGCACCTCGCCGTACGGTTCGGCCGCGCCGGGCAGCTACATCACGATCTACACCTCGCGCGGTGGGCAGCGTCAGCCGGCCCCCCAGCCGACCGTCGTCAACCCCGGCGGTGGCGGTGGTGGTGGAGGCGGCCACGGTCGGGGTGGTCCCAAGCCGCCACCCAGGCGCTGACCCGCAGTCGCGACGAGCACGTCGCCACGAACACAACGATGAGGGGCCCGACGCATCGCGCGTCGGGCCCTTCGTCGTGCGGGGGCGCTCAGCCGGCGAGGACGCGTCGGACGACTGCGGCGACGCGGCCACCCTCGGCGCGCCCGGCGACGGCGGCGTTCGCGGCCTTCATCGCCAGGCCCATCTGCGGCATCCCGGTGGCACCGGAGGCCGTGACGGCCTCGCGCACGATCGCCTCGAGCTCGTCGTCGCCGAGCTGCTTCGGCAGGTAGGTCTCGAGGACGGCGAGCTCGGCCTCCTCCTTGGCGGCCAGCTCGGCCCGGCCGGCGCCGGTGTAGGCCTCGGCGGCCTCGCGACGCTTCTTCGCCTCCTTGGACAGCACCTTGAGCACGTCGTCGTCGGACAGCTCACGGTGCTCCTTGCCGGCGACCTCCTCGTTCGTCACCGCGGTGAGGGCCATCCGGATCGAGCCGGCCCGCACCTGGTCGCGCTCGCGCATCGCGGCGGTGAGGTCGGACTTCAGCTGCTCCTTGAGGGTGCTCATGGCGTCAGTCTCTCAGGTCGCGGCGCACGTCCCCGCCGGGTTTCTCGCCCGGCCCGGCATGGATGCGAGGATGAGGCCCATGCATGCCGTGACGAAGACCGTGCTGGGCCTCGGTGCCGCCGGCGCCGCCGTGCTCGGTTGGGCCTCGCTCGTCGAACGGAACGCCTTCGTGCTCAGGCGTTTCGAGGTTCCGGTGCTGCCGGAGGGCAGCGAACCGCTGCGGGTGCTGCACGTGTCCGACATCCACCTCGTTCCGCGCCAGCGCGCGCGGGCCGCGTGGGTGCGCAGCCTCGCCTCCCTCGACCCCGACCTCGTCGTCAACACCGGTGACAACCTCGCCGCGCACGACGCCGTGCCGGCCCTGCTCGACGCGTTCGAGCTGCTCCTCGACGTCCCGGGCGCCTACGTCCTCGGCTCGAACGACTACTTCGCGCCGAAGGTGAAGAACCCGCTGCGGTACCTGACGCGCCACCACGCCAAGGGCGTCGGCTCGACGCCCCGGCTGCCCACCGACGACCTGCGCCGTGGGCTCGACCGCGGCTGGGCAGACCTGACGAACCGCCGCAGGGTGCTCGAGGTGCGCGGCCTGCGCCTCGAGCTCGTCGGCGTCGACGACCCGCACCTCGGCTACGACCGGCTCGACCTCGTCCACGGCCCCGCCGACCCGTCGGCCGACCTGACGATCGGGATCACCCACGCCCCCTACCAGCGGGTGCTCGACGCGTTCACCGCCGACGGTGCGCGGCTCGTCCTGGCCGGCCACACCCACGGCGGCCAGGTCTGCGTCCCCGGCTACGGCGCCCTCGTCACGAACTGCGACCTCGACACCTCGCGCGTCAAGGGGGTGTCGCGGTGGTGGCCCGGCGCCGGGTCGACACCGTCGTCGCAGGCACCCGCCGACGCCGCATGGCTCGAGGTGTCGGCGGGCCTCGGCACCGCCCCGACCGCGCCCGTGCGGCTCGCCTGTCGCCCCGAGGCGACCCTGCTGACCCTCGTCCCCCGCTCCCCCGCTCCCCCGCCTGACGCGACGCGCCAAGGGCGGTACCCCCACGGTGTCCGGACGCTACACGCTACGTCACTGCTGCACGGGACGCAGCACTGACGTAGCGGGCCAGCACCTGCTCCGAGCGGCAGGGCTCCTGTTCCTCCGTCACTGCTGCGCGGGACGCAGCAGTGACGGAGGAAACGCGGTCGGCTGGGACGCTTTCGCGCCCCGGTCGACGCGTCGAGATAGGCAGAGCGAGCCTCCTGGGGCCCGATTCGGAGATGGGCCGGGGCCTGCGCTAGAGTCTCCTCTTGCTGCCTCGGGTACACCCGATCCGCAGCACCGGGGTGTGGCGCAGCTTGGTAGCGCGCTTCGTTCGGGACGAAGAGGTCGCAGGTTCAAATCCTGTCACCCCGACCGGTAAAACCGCAGGTCAAGAGGCCCTTGCTCATCTGAGCGAGGGCCTCTCCGCTTTCATGCGCTGGCCCCGGTCCCCGGGCCGGGCCAGCACTGCCTCTCCCACCCCCTTGACTAGATACCCCATAGGGGTATGTTGGAGGTATGGACAGCCACCGCGAACCCTCGACCGCCTCGACGCGTTCGCTGGTGCAGGACCCCGTCTGCGGCATGGACGTCGACCCCGCCACCAGCGAGCACCGCCACGAGCTCGACGGGCACACGTACCACTTCTGCTCCGCCGGCTGCCGAGCCACCTTCGCCGCGCACCCAGCTGAGTACGTGGGCGGCACGGGCAGTCACGTCGGCGCCGAGCACGACCACGCGGCCGCCGGACACCACCACCCCGGGCACCCGGCACCGGCACACCCCGACGCGCCTGCCGGACGCCCGACGCCCTCCGCGGGCGACGCGGTCGAGTGGACGTGCCCGATGCACCCGGAGATCCGGCGGCCCGGCCCGGGCTCCTGCCCCATCTGCGGGATGGCGCTCGAACCGGTCACCGTGACCGCGGACAGTGGGCCCAATCCCGAGCTGGCCGACATGACCCGGCGGTTCGTGGTCGCCGTCGTCCTCAGCATCCCGGTGCTCGTCCTGTCCATGGGGCGCGACCTGGTCCCCGCCCTCGAGGACGCCATCCCCACGAGCGCGGCCAACTGGGCCCAGCTCGTGCTCGCCACCCCCGTGGTGCTGTGGGCCGGCTGGCCGTTCTTCCAGCGCGGGTGGACCTCCGTGCGCACGATGAGGCTGAACATGTTCACGCTCATCGCGATGGGCACCGGCGTCGCCTGGCTCTTCAGCGTCGTGGCGACCGTCGCGCCCGGGCTGTTCCCCGAGGCCTTCCGGATGGACGGAGCCGTCGCGGTCTACTTCGAGGCCGCCTCCGTCATCACGACGCTCGTGCTGCTCGGGCAGGTCCTCGAGCTGCGCGCCCGCGAGAGCACCTCCGGCGCCATCCGCGCCCTGCTCGACCTCACCCCGAAGTCGGCGCACCGCCTCCAGGCGGACGGCACCGAGCACGAGGTCACTCTCGACCTCGTCCAGGTCGGCGACCTGCTGCGGGTGCGCCCCGGCGAGTCCGTCCCCGTCGACGGAACCGTGCACGAGGGACGCTCCACTGTCGACGAGTCGATGGTGACCGGGGAGTCCATGCCGGTCACCAAGACCAGCGGGGACAGGGTCATCGGCGGCACCGTCAACCAGACCGGATCCTTGGTCATGGGCGCCGAGAGCGTCGGGCGCGACACGATGCTCGCCCGGATCGTGCAGATGGTCGCCGAGGCACAACGCTCCCGTGCGCCCATCCAGCGCACGGCCGACCGGGTCTCGGCCGTGTTCGTGCCCGCCGTCATCGGGGCCGCCGTCGTCGCGTTCGTCGTCTGGGCCACCGTCGGGCCCGAGCCACGCCTGGCGCACGCGCTCGTCGTCGCCGTCAGCGTCCTCATCATCGCCTGCCCCTGTGCGCTCGGCCTGGCCACGCCGGTCTCGATCATGGTCGGCGTCGGTCGCGGTGCCTCACTCGGCGTCCTCATCAAGAACGCCGAGGCCCTCGAGCTGATGGAGAAGGTGGACACCCTCGTCGTCGACAAGACCGGCACCCTGACCCAGGGGCGTCCGTCGGTCACCCACATCGCCGCCGCTGGAGGCTTCGACGACGACGAGGTGCTGCGGCTGGCCGCAGCCGTCGAACGTGCCAGCGAGCACCCCCTCGGCCTGGCGGTCGTCCGCGCCGCCACCGACGCCGGCCTGCCCGTCCCGCAGGTCACCGACTTCGACGCGCCGGTCGGCAAGGGCGTCACCGGGACCGTCGACGGACGACGCGTCCTCGTGGGCAGCAGCCAGTTCCTCACCGCCCAGGGCGTCGACACCTCGGACATGGACGCCGAGGCCGACCGGCTGCGCGCCGACGGCGCCAGCGTCGTCTACGTCGCCGTCGACGAGGCCCTCGCGGGCGTGCTCGCCATCGCCGACCCCGTCAAGGAGACGACGCCGGCCGCGCTGAGGGCCCTGCGCCAGGACGGCATCGAGGTCGTCATGCTCACGGGTGACAACCGCGTCACCGCCGACGCCGTCGCGCGCAGCCTGGGCATCGACCGCGTCGAGGCAGAGGTGCTGCCCGACCACAAGAGCGACGTCGTCAACGCGCTGCGCGCCGAGGGCCGCGTCGTGGCCATGGCCGGGGACGGCGTCAACGACGCACCGGCCCTGACCGCCGCCGACGTCGGCATCGCGATGAGCACCGGCACCGACGTCGCCATCGAGAGCGCCGGCGTCACGCTCCTCAAGGGCGACCTGACCGGCATCGTCCGCACCCGGCAGCTGTCCGAGGCGACCATGTCGAACATCCGCCAGAACCTGTGGTTCGCGTTCGCGTACAACGCCGCCGGCATCCCGCTGGCGGCCGGCGTGCTCTACCCGGCGTTCGGGCTGCTCCTGTCCCCGATGATCGCCGCCGCTGCGATGGCGCTCTCCTCGGTCAGCGTCATCGGCAACGCCCTGCGCCTGCGCACCACGCACCTGTGACCAGCCTCCGCCGGCGACCTCGAGGTGGCTCCACCCTCGCGCCCTTTCGCCGTCGGCGTGACCCCGCGCCCGACCTCGGCGCCCGGCCTCAGCGCTCGACGTCGAGGTGCTGGTGCCAGGACTGGGTGCGGTAGTCGGTGACCCACCCCATCGCCGTGTAGAGCCCGTCGGCTCCGGTCGGCGAGTCGGCGTCCACCTCGAGCCCAACACGGTTGCGCCCCTGCACGGCCGCCTCGGCGATGACGCGATTCAGCAGCGCCTTGGCGACGCCGCGGCCGCGAGCCCTGCGGTGCACGCCGATGTAGTCGATGTAGCTGCCCTCGACACCGTCGGCGTCGGGCGGCAGCACCGTGGAGACGACGGCGCCGGCGGGCAGCTCGCCGTCGTCGGTCTGCACCGTGGCGAGCCACCAGTGGTCCCAGCGGTGGCCGGGGTCCTCGCGCAGGCGCATGACGAACTCGGGGAAGCTCTCTCGGTAGCTGCTGAAGTGGTCCTGGAACGACTCCTCGAGCACGCGGTGCACGGCCTGCAGATCTGCGGCCACCGGCAGCCCGTCGTCGTGCTGCTCGACGGGCCGCACCGTGACGCCCTCGCGCGGGCCGGGCAGGCTCGTGGCCTCCTCAGTGGCGACGCGTCGGGTCATCTGCAGCCACGTGCGCGTGCACTCGTACCCGGCAGCCGCGAGCCAGCGCTGCTGGCGCGGGTCGTCGGCGTACGCGCCCGAGTCGAGCAGCGTCGAGCGCAGGCCACGCATCGCGGCGATGTCGAGGGCGTGCCGGCGCCCCGACGCGAAGAGGGCGCCGGCGAG
>JAEXXY010000187.1 GCA_023451855.1 Actinomycetes bacterium | reverse complement strand
GCGCTGGGCGATGCCGGGTCCGCCCTCGTCGTCAGCGAACGCTCGGACGTCGACGTCGCGGTCGCAGACCCCGGTCGCGACGCGCCCGCCCTCGTGGTGCTCGTCGGCGCGCCCCTCGTCGACCCGCGCCGCGGCGACGTCTGGCTGCGGCACGGCGTCCCGCACCTGCCGGTGAGTGGTGCCGGGCCGGCGGCCACCGTGGGCCCGCTAGTGACGGCCGACGGGTCCGGCCCGTGCCTCTGGTGCCTCGAGCGGCACCGGACCGACCGCGACGACGCGTGGCCGACCGTCCTGACCCAGGCCATGCGTCACGACGATCCGGCGCCGGCCGGCGTCCGGGTCACGGGCACCTCGCCGTGGCGCGAGCCGCTCGCGCCCGGGCTCTCCCAGCTGGTCGCGGGTGCCGTGACGCTCCTCGCCGGTCGGGTGCTGCGCGGTGACGTGCTGCCCGGCGGGGTCTCCGTGGAGGTCGGGCTGCCGTGGCCCCGGATGGACCACCGGCGCTGGAGCCCGCACCCGTTGTGCACCGCCCACCCGGACGGATCAGCCGCCTCGGGCCGCCGCACCGCCTGAGGTCGGGGATCGGGGCCGTCCGTCCGAACCGTGGCCCCGAACATCTAGAGTCGGGAGCAAGCCGGAAGGACCGACCCCGCGAGCCCCGCCGAAGGAGGTGCCCATGACCGACCTGCCCCGCAAGGCCGTCGTGCGCTCGGCCAAGCTCGCCTCGGTGCCGCTCGGGTTCGCCGGCCGCACCGCCCTCGGCCTCGGCAAGCGCATCGGCGGCCGGCCGGCCGAGATCGTCACGGCCGAGCTGCAGGCGCGCACGGCCCAGCAGCTGTTCCAGGTGCTGGGCGAGCTCAAGGGCGGCGCGATGAAGTTCGGGCAGGCCATGTCGATCTTCGAGGCGGCCCTGCCCGAAGACCTCTCCGGCCCCTACCGGGTCATGCTGACCAAGCTGCAGGACAGCGCACCGCCGATGCCGACCAGCTCGGTCCACGGTGTGCTGCGAGCGAGCCTCGGTGCGCGGTGGCGCAGCCGGTTCGTCTCCTTCGACGACCATCCGGTGGCGTCGGCCTCGATCGGCCAGGTGCACCGGGGCGTCTGGGAGGACGGCCGCGAGGTCGCCGTCAAGATCCAGTACCCCGGTGCCGGCGCGGCCCTCATGAGCGACCTGCGCCAGATCTCCCGCGTGGCCAAGGTGGCCGCCGGCTGGGTGCCCGGCATCGAGCTCGGACCGATCCTCGAGGAGCTGCGCGAGCGGATGGCCGAGGAGATCGACTACCGCCTCGAGGCGCAGTCGCAGCGGGCCTTCGCGGCCGCGTTCCGCGACGACCCCGAGTTCGCGGTGCCGGACGTCGTCGAGGGTGCCGAGCACGTCATCGTCTCCGAGTGGCTCGAGGGCCTGCCGCTCTCGCGCATCATCGAGTCGGGCACCCCCGAGCAGCGCGACGCCGCGTCGCAGCTCTACCTCGAGTTCCTCCTCGCGGGCCCGGCCCGCGCCGGGCTTCTTCACGCAGACCCGCACCCCGGCAACTTCCGCATCACGCCCGACGGCCGTCTCGGCGTCATCGACTTCGGGGCCGTCAACCGGCTGCCGGGTGGCATGCCCGCCGAGATCGGCCCGCTGCTGACGACGGGCCTGAGCGGCAGCGCCGAGGAGGTCCTCGAGGGGCTGCGACGGCTGGGCTTCGTCCGCTCGGGCATCGACATCGACGCGCAGCGGCTGCTCGACTACCTCGAGCCGTTCATGGCGCCGTTCCGCGCCGACGAGTTCACCTTCAGCCGCGAGTGGCTGCGCGGGGTCTTCGCCCACATCAACGACCCCCGCCAGCCGAACTACGCCGTCGCCTTCCAGCTGAACCTGCCGCGGGAGTACCTGCTCATCCACCGGGTCTGGGGTGGGGGCATCGGGGTGCTCTCGCAGCTCGGTGGGACGGTGCACGGACGCGAGGCGGTCGACGCGCTGCTGCCGGGCGCCGACCTGCCCCCGATCGAGGAGCTGCCGTCCGCCGAGGAACCCGGCGCCCGTAGCGACGCCTGAGCCGCTTACCTGCCACGCGGAGAGCCGCCTCCGCAGAGCCGCGCGCGCCACGAAACCTTCTCTGCCGCAAGGCGGCTCAGGGACAGGCGCGAGCGGGTCGGTTCACCACCAGGCGGGGTCGAGCTTGCTCTCGATGGAGCGGACGTTCTCGCGGCTGCAGGCCTCGCACGTCCAGGTCGTGCGGCCGCGCTCGGTGCCTCGGCTCCACGACAGGAGGGCCTCGGCGCGGGAGCTGACGCGTCCGCACGAGCGGCACACCATGGGGGCGTCGGCGGGAGCTGCGTCAGTGGGGCTGGTGGACGCGGCGTCCTGCGCTGCGTCGGTGTGCGAGGTGACCATGGGGATCTCCCTTCTCCTCACCTCGAGTATCCGCCGCGGATGCGCGCCGCGTGGGAGCCACGCCACAAACGGCGGGCAGAGCGGTGGGCAGGACGGTGGGCGGGCAGGGAGGCCGGGTTCAGCGCGACGCGGGCAGAAGTGCCAGGGACTGGGCGGCGCCCGGGAACGCGGAACCGCGGGTGACGTGCGCGTCACCCGCGGCTCGCTCACTGGCGTTCAGTTGTGTCGTGCTGGTGGTGCTGGTCGTGACGTCCCGGTCGGCCGGGCCCGGTGTCACTTCTGGTTGTGGCGTCGACTGGCGCGGATCTCCTGGGCGATCAGCCGGGCGCTGCGACGGATGCCGCTGCGCTCCTGGCGCTGACTGCGCTGGTTGATCCGGTCGCGAGCCAGCATCTCGAGCTGGTTCATGACGGTCTCCTCGTCTGGGAAGAATGCGGGTGGTCGTGTGGTCGGTGGTCCGGTGATCCATGTGTGTCGCGTCGCGTCACAGGGATCAGGCGGCCACGGGGTGCTTGCGCGGACGGCCGCGGGGTCGCTTCCGTGCGACGACGGCGCCCTGGACGAGCAGCTGCCCGCCCCAGACACCCCACGGCTCCTGGCGCTCGAGAGCGCCGGCGAGGCACTGGACCCGTGCGGGGCAGAGCCCGCAGAGGGTCTTGGCGAACTCGACGTCCTCGGGTCGCTCGGCGAACCAGAGCTCGGCGTCGTAGTCGCGGCACGGGATGGTCTCGCCGACCTGCTCGGCCTCGGTCCTCATGTCGATCAGTTCGCTCAGCTGCATCGTTCTCACCTCCGTCTCCGGGGCTCCTGTGGTGAGGTGCCCCTGCTCACTCGTTGTCGTCGTGCTCTCGGTTCGGGTCCGAAGGCCGGCACCGGTGGTGCGGGTCTCGGTCCTGCTGCTCGGCATCCGAGGAGTCATCTCTGCGTCCCTGATCTGTCGTGTCTGTCGTGGCACCCGGTCGGGCGCCGCTGCGTGGTGTCGGTTACTGCGGTGGAGCGGCAATCGGTCCTGATACGTGCCCGGGAAACACGAAGGCCGCGGACCCGGTGATGTCGGGTTCGCGGCCTGGAGGTGAGGCTGGGTCTGGGTGTCAGACCGGTGGCCTCCCAGAGCGGGAGCGAACGACATCGGTGGTCTTGTAGGCGGGGGCGAACGTGCGGCCGAGGACCGAGACGTCTCCCGTGATCGGGGCGCGGAGATCGGCGACACGACCGCCCTGGACGGCGGCGGACACAGCGGTCCCCTGGCCCTCGAACGTGGAGTGCGCAAGACGGATCGGGCCGGCAACGCGCGGACGCACGGAAAGGACGCAAGAAACTGCGTTCATCGTCATCGTGGTGATGTCCATCAGGCCGACCCTCCTATCTCTGTCTCGCGATCCCCAGCTGGCCACCTGAGCCACTGGGCTTGACGTCCTAAAGGGTACGCGGGCCGCGAGTTGCCGAACAACTCATTTAACGAAGATTTCCGAAGTTTTTTCACGAGATCTCAAGGATTCGCGGATTCCTTTGCGGCAGAACGGCTTTCAAGCAATGCTTCTGGTTCTGCGCCACCGAGGATGGCAAGCACGTCTGCGCCGTACTGCTCGATCTTGCGAGTCCCGACCCCGCTGATGGCCGCCAGCCCGGCGTCATCGGACGGCGCCTCCTCGGCGATCGCGGTCAGCGTGGCGTCGGTGAAGACGACGTACGCGGGCACGCTGGCAGCGCGTGCGACGGCCAGGCGCCACGTGCGCAGCCGCTCGAAGGTGGCCTCGTCGTAGGTGGGCGGGCAGGCGTCGCACCGGCCCGTCTTGCGCTGGGCGGCCGTGGTCAGCTCGGTGCCGCATCCACGGCAGAAGGCCAGCCGGGCCTGTTTCGGGGCGGAGCGGCGCGAGCCGCCGGTGCGCGCCTCGGTCCGGGCGCCGGACCCGAGGATGTCGGCGGCCGGCGCGAGGAAGCGCGAGACGCGTCGGGTGGCGCGGGCGCCGGGGGTGCGCGCCGATGACCAGGAGATGAGCAGCCGGCGCCTCGCCCGGGTCAGGCCGACGTAGAGGAGGCGACGCTCCTCCTCGACCGCGTCGGGTCCTTCGGCCATCGAGATCGGGATGAGGCCGTCAGAGGCGCCGACGAGGAAGACGGTGTCCCACTCGAGGCCCTTGGCCGCGTGCAGGCTCGCGAGCGTGACGCCCTGGACGGCGGGCGCGTGCTGCTCGGCGGCGCGCCGGTCGAGCTCGGCGACGAGCTCGGGAAGCCGGGCCTCCGGCGCCGCGGCAGTCATGTCGTCGGCCAGGGTGGCGAGGGCGCTCAGCGACTCCCAGCGCTCGCGCGTCGCTCCCCCGCCCGACGGGGGCTCCGGCGACCAGCCGGCGCCGGTGATGACGTCGCGGGTGATGCTGCCGAGCGACTTCTCGCCGTCGTCGCTGCGGGCTGCCCCGCGCAGCAGCAGGATCGCGTCGCGCACCTCCTTGCGCGCGAAGAACCGCTCGCCGCCACGCACGAGGTAGGGCACGTCGGCGTCGGTGAGCGCCGACTCGAAGGCTGCCGACTGGGCGTTGGTGCGGAAGAGCACCGCGATCTCGGCCGCCTCGTGGCCGTCGTCGACGAGGGCGCGGATGCGGGACGCGACCGCCGCGGCCTCGGCCGGGTCGTCGGCGTGCGACAGCAGCTCGGGTACCGGGCCGTTCTCGCCCTGGGCCTGCAGGCGCACGGCTCCCTCGCGCGCCGCCTGCGTGCCCGAACCGACGATGGTGTTGGCGAGCGTGACGATCTGCGGCGAGGACCGGTAGTTGCGCACGAGCCGCACGACGTGGGCCCCGCGAAAGCGCTTGGGGAAGCCGACGAGGTGGCGCGGGCTGGCCCCGGTGAACGAGTAGATGGTCTGGGCCGGGTCGCCGACGACGGTGATGTCGGTGCGCTCGCCGAGCCAGAGGTCGAGGAGGCGCTGCTGAAGGTCGTTGACGTCCTGGTACTCGTCGACGACGAACTGCCGGTACTGGGAGCGCACGGCGCGGGCGATGTCGTCGCGCTCGTCGAGGATGCCGACGGTGAGCAGCAGGACGTCCTCGAAGTCGATGACGCCGCGCCGCTGCTTGACGTCCTCGTAGGCCTCGAAGAGGCGCGCCATCGCCGTGTGGTCGACGCCTGGGGGCTCGCGGCGGGCCTCACGGGCACGCGTCGCGTAGGACTGGGGCGTCAGGAGGTTGACCTTGGCCCACTCGACCTCGGCGGCGAGGTCGCGGATGGTCGTACGGTCGAACTGCATGCGCAGCCGCGAGGCCGCCTCGGCAACGGCCGGCGCCTTGTGGCTCATGACCTCCGGCGCCGCCCCACCGATGGCCTGCGGCCAGAAGTAGTGCAGCTGGCGCAGGGCTGCGGCGTGGAACGTGCGGGCCTGCACCCCCGCGACGCCGAGCCCGCGCAGGCGCGTGCGCATCTCCCCCGCCGCACGGGCCGTGAAGGTGAGGGCGAGGACGCGCTGGGGCTGCTGGGCCCCGGAGTGGACCGCGTAGGCGATGCGGTGCGTGATGGCGCGCGTCTTGCCGGTGCCGGCGCCGGCGAG